>NZ_JALNUM010000029.1:0-54364 GCF_026540795.1 Methylobacterium sp. GC_Met_2 | reverse complement strand
CCATGGGTTCTGATCAATGAGGGTTGGTATAACTCGCTTGTCAACGCCACCATTGATGAGAATAAATCAGAGGTTGATCTTGTTGCGTCTGGATCGAGCGAAGGCGTTTTTATTAAAAAGCAGTTCAGTTATAAGACAGGTAGAGAGGCATACAGCAATAATGATGGCGTTGTGTATGTGCGAGATACCTACGGTGTTGGCGTTTATTTGAGACACGACCCGAGTTCGTCGCGCGGATTTCGCGTCCGGACAGCATATCCGCGAACTGAAGGAGACTGATATGCAAAAACCGCCTGAATTCAAAAAATTTTCACTCCAGTTTTACTCTGGCATATTGGAAGATGTTGAAAATTAAGAAGAATTAATTGATAGTGTTTTATCCCCATTTTCGGATCCACAACAACGAGCACGACTACGTTCATATCTTGATGCCATAACTCGGGATGATATAGACGACCAAGAATTGCAGGCTATCTGGTGGTCATCTTCCGCAGACACGGTGTTTCGCGACAGCTATGTTCTACGTCAGCTTTTAAAAATGGCACGAGACCGAATTTAATCTTATTTCAATAGTTAGCCCGCGCCAAAATGATGACCTGGCCCGATGACGCTTCAGAATTAGGGGCATACTAAGATGTCGATCGAGCCAAATGTCATCGCCCCATCCTTCCGCTGTGATGCTTACCTCGACCACCTCGTCGTCGTCGCGCCAGATCTTGCGGAAGGTGTCGCGCATATTCGCGACTGCCTCGGCCTTACCATGCCCGAGGGCGGCCGCCACCGCGAGATGGGCACCCGCAATCACCTGCTACGCCTCGGCGAAGCGATGTTCCTGGAGGTGATCGCCGTCGATCCCGAAGCGCCTGCCCCACCCCACGCCCGCTGGTTCGGACTGAGCGACCCGGCACGCGTGCGGGCGGACTGGGAATCAGGCCGACGGCTGCGCGGCTTTGTCGCCCGCACGGACGATCTCGACGGCGTGCTCGCCGCTGATCCGAACCTTCTCGGGCAGGCTGCCACGATGACCCGTGGCGGCCTTTCGTGGCGCTTCGGCGTCCGCCCGGACGGGGCCTGGCCGGCGGACGGCGCAGCGCCGTACGTGCTGGATTGGGGACCGCGCGGCAGCCCAGCCCGGACGATGCCGGATCTCGGAGCCCGGCTCGATGCGCTTGTCCTTACGCATCCGGATCCAGACGCCGCGCGACAGCTTCATACTGCGCTCGGGCTGGCGGAGCCTCCGGAAATCGTACAGGGCGACGGCCCACGCTGGACCGCCCGGATCACGACGCCGTCCGGCTCCAGCACGCTGACCTGACGGGCCAGCAGCCCGACTCCGTAGCCTCAGCTATGCGAAAAGATATCCACCTCGGGCCAGCCGTCGAGGTCGAGGCGGGCGCGGGTCGGCAGGAAGGCGAAACAGGCGGCGGCGAGGTCGGTCCGGCCTTCCCGAGCTAGCATCGCGTCGAGCCGGTCGCGGGCCGTGTGAAGGTGGAGCACGTCCGAGGCCGCGTAATCGAGCTGCGCCTGTGACAGAGTCTCGGCGCCCCAATCCGAGGATTGCTGCTGCTTCGACAGGTCGACGCCCACGAGTTCGCGCACCACGTCCTTGAGCCCGTGGCGGTCGGTATAGGTGCGGGCGAGCTTCGAGGCGATCTTGGTGCAGTAGACCGGCTGCGGCATCACCCCGAGGGCCTTGTAGAGCGCGGCGACGTCGAACCGCGCGAAGTGGAAGATCTTCAGCACACCCGGATCCGCCAGAACGCGCTTGAGCACCACGGGCTCCGGGCCGCTCTGCGGGATCTGCACCACGTCGGCGGTGCCGTCTCCAGTGGAGATCTGCACCACGCAGAGCCGGTCGCGATGGGGATTGAGCCCCAGCGTCTCGGTGTCGATGGCGACCGCCCGGCCCGCATCGTAATCGGCGGGCAGGTCACCGCGGTGGAGGCGTACGGTCGGGCTCGGCATCAATCTCGGACCTTGCGGGTTTCCGGCCGGTAGCATCGGTGCCAAGTGTCAGCAAGTAAGCGACGAGGAGACGGGCATGACGGCGGCGGAGGTGATCGCGACCCTGGGGCTGAAGCCGCACCCGGAGGGCGGCCACTACCGCGAGACCTTTCGCGATCCGCACACCGTCAATGGACGCTCGGTCGGCACGGCGATCTATTTCCTGCTCGATGTCGGCGAGGTCTCGGCCTGGCACCGGGTCGACGCCGCCGAGATCTGGCACTGGCACGCCGGGGCGCCGCTGGTGATCACCACGAGCCCGAACGGGCACGATGCCGAGGCTCGGCATCTCGGGCCGGACCTCGCCGCCGGCCAGCGCCCGCAATGCGTGGTCCCGGCGGGCCATTGGCAGACCGCCACCAGCCTCGGCGCCTGGACGCTGGTGGGCTGCACGGTCTCGCCGGGCTTCGAGTTTTCGGGATTCGAGATGGCGCCGCCGGATTGGCGGCCGACGCCGCGGGGTTAGGTCTGTTTCGGCGTAGCCCGGGAAGCCCGCACCGCCGTCAGCGCGCCGGCCACGATCAGCAGGCAGGCGAGCGCCAGGGCTGGCCCCGGGCTGGCATAGCCCGTGACCACAAGGACCAGCGTCGAGAGAACCGGCGCCGCGTAGGCCGTGACGCCGAGCAGCCGGACGTCGCCGCGCTTGCAGCCGATATCCCAGAGATAGAAGGCGGCCCCGACCGGTCCCAGCCCGAGCAGCAGCACCGTGCCCCACTGGATCGCGTCGGCCGGCCAGATCGTCGTCTCGAAGACGAGGTGGCAAACGAGGCTGAGCGCGGCCGTCGCGAGGCAGAAGCCCGCAACCGCATCGGTCGGCACCTGTCCAACCCTTGCCGAGAGAACCGAATAGCCGGCCCATACGAAGGCTGCCGCGAAGGAGGCCGCGTAGCCGGGCAGCGCCCCGGCGGGGAAGTCGAGATCGCCCCGTCCGGCGAACAGGGCCGCAACGCCGGCGAGACCCAGGAGCGCACCGGCGAGGTGGCCCGGACGCAGCCCCTCGGATCCCGGCAGGCGGGCGGAGAACAGCACGATCAGCAGCGGCCAGAGATAGTTGATCAGTCCGGCCTCGGCCGGCGGCGCGAGGCGCAGGGCGCTGAAGTAGAGGGCGTGATAACCGAACAATCCCCCGACCCCGAGCAGCCAGACCGGCCAGGGTTGGAGCAGCGCGCGGGCGCGGGCCGGACGCGCGATCCAGACGGCACAGCCGCACAGGCCGCCGAGCAGAAACGTGATGGCGGCGAGCTGGAACGGGGGCACGGCGCCCAACGCCGCCGTAAACAAGGCGAGGAGCGACCAGAGCGCGATCGCGCCGAAGCCCGCCAGGGTCGCGGCGGAGCGGCTCATTGGGCGGGACGTTATCGGCACGGATCCACTCATGACCGGCCGCTACCATGCGGGGCTCTGAGTCGGCGAGCGGGCCACGTCGCTATCACCGCCCAGGACCTGTACCCGCGCGGGCCGTGCGCGCTCGGCTCGGCCTGATCGCGTGGCGCCTGCAGCGCTCCCGCCCGCTGAAGGATGGCGGCTACGATCATCGATCGCTCGAGCCGGTCGTGACCGGGGACGGCGCCATCCTCCGACTGCCGTGCGGGCAGGTCGGCGTCACGGACGTCTTCTCCGGACTGCCCACGACGACTGTCTCGGCCGACTGCGTCGGCACGCCGTCAGTGCGGCTCAGTCGGCCCACAGGGCCACCAGGGAGAAAAAGCCGGCCATCAGGACGTTGACGACGAGGATGCCGGCGATGATCAGGGCGAGCGTCATGGTGGCCTCCGAAGCGGGGCAATCGGGCGGGACATGTGGATTCGAGCGCGGCCCGGTCTTCTGGGACCCCCGCCGCGGGGGTCGGTGGCCGCTTCAGTGTGGGTTGATCACCCGCATGAGATCGGCGAGGTAATCGACGTTCAGCGGCGTCCAGCCGAGCCGGCGCCGGATCAGGCTGTAGACCGTGCAGAGCACGGCAACCGAGCCGATGACGGCCAGCGTGAACCAGTGTATGTCGCCGGTGCCGAAGCCGACCGCGACGCCGATCAGGGCCGTCGTCACGAAGATGATCCGGCTCGGGTTGGCCGGGCCGCGCGGCGTCACGTCAGACATGGCAACCTCCCTCGATCCGGATCAGCGGGCGCGGCAGTTGGGGCCGTACCAAGTCATGGTCCGGTGATCCATGCCGCCGTCATACGATGCGCCACAGACGGGAAAGCGCGTGTCGCCGGTCCGCTGGAGACTCATCGCCTTGTAGAGGTCACGCTGGGCCTCGCGGCGTCGGCTTTGCTCGGCGCGCTGGGCCTGCCAGTACCGGTTGGTGGCGGCCTCCGCGGCCGCGCGGTCCTGATGGAGGCCCATCATGCACTCCGCGAACGCGTCGGTGCCGGGCTCGAAGCCGAAGCCGAAGCATTGGTTCTGATCCATCGCGTGCCGCTCCTGCGGCGTGACGCAGGCGGCGAGCCCCAGGGTGCAGGCGGCGGCCAGCGCGATCTTTGCGGCGGTCGGGAGCCGCCAAGCGTGCCGGCCGCCCGTTTCACCGCCGCACTGCACAGACGTAACTTCGTTCTCGAAAACAGACTGAACGGAGAATTTACCGTAAAATCGTTGCGTCATCACCCACGCGGCCCCGTTTTACTATCGGCGCGGACATCCGCGGCGCGATGGAACGAGACCTATACCGGCGCGTCCGGTTTGTTCGTGCCCCAGAGCACGTGAACAATCTGTTCCCGGACAACCCGCCCTGCGCATCCGCCTGATATGCAGATGACTGTGAGACCGAGACGCAACGGTAATCACGGAAGCTGGCGCGTTACCAGTTTATATAAATTTTTACCGAACAGATAAGCGGCTCTTAGGGTTGTTGCGCCGATAGATACTATACTGGTAGCATAAACACACGAGATATACCGACGAGCCCAAGTTCAGACATGACGACATGCGCATCGCAACCGCAGGCGAACGCACACGGTCAGCCCATTCGAGGGGGCTTTGGCCGGAAGGCGGGGGACGGATACGAAGCGAACGGGCTTCGGCGCCTTTTGGGGCCGGCCGTCGCGCATAGCCTGGCGAAGCTTCGCCGGAAGCGGGCGCGCCGGCGTGAAGCGGCGCGCCCGGGTACGATCAGACGAAGTGCTGACCGCCGTTGATGGTCAGCGTCGAGCCGTTCACGAAGCCGGCCTCGTCGCTCGCCAGATACTCGACCGCATGCGCGATCTCGTCGGCCTCGCCGAGACGGCCGGTGGGGATCGTGGAGATGATCTTGTTGCGGATCTCCTCCGCCACAGCCATCACCATCTCGGTGGCGATATAGCCCGGCGCCACCACGTTGACGGTGATGCCCTTGGACGCGCTTTCCTGCGCGAGCGCCTTGGCGAAGCCGATCACGCCGGCCTTGGCAGCCGAGTAGTTGGCCTGGCCAGCCTGGCCCTTCTGACCGTTGATCGACGAGATGATGATGATGCGGCCGAAGTTGCGGCTGCGCATGCCCTCGATCAGCGGGCGCGTGCAGGTGAACATCGAGTCGAGGTTGGTCTTGATGACCTGCTGCCACTTCTCGAAGGTCATCTTGTGGAAGGCGCCGTCCCGGGTGATGCCGGCGTTGTTGACGAGGATGTCGATCGGGCCGACCTCGGCCTCGATCGCCTTGATCCCGGCCTCGCAGCTTGCGAGATCACCCACGTCGAACTTGAAGACCGGGATACCGGTCTCGGCTTTGAAGGCGTTGGCGGCTTCGTCGTTGCCGGCGTAATTGGCGGCGACCTTGTAGCCTTTGTCCTTCAGCCGCTTCGAGATCGCCGCGCCGATACCGCGGGTGCCGCCTGTGACGAGGGCGACGCGTCCTTGAGTCATTCTTGTTTCCTCCTGTTCGCATCTCGTGATGCCGCGTGCGGATGGCGTCCGCACGCGAATTTTTGTGATCTTGGCTTTAAGTCTTAGTTGTCGAGAAACCGCCGTTACAGAGCGATCAGGTCCGCTCGACGCACATCGCCACGCCCATGCC
Organism: Methylobacterium sp. GC_Met_2; assembly: GCF_026540795.1. Taxonomy (NCBI): domain Bacteria; kingdom Pseudomonadati; phylum Pseudomonadota; class Alphaproteobacteria; order Hyphomicrobiales; family Methylobacteriaceae; genus Methylobacterium; species Methylobacterium sp. GC_Met_2. The sequence goes on along the minus strand of NZ_JALNUM010000029.1, from coordinate 48,372 downwards.
GCCGCCGATGCACAGGGTGGCGAGGCCCTTCTTGGCGTCGCGCCGCTTCATCTCGTGCAGCAGCGTGACGAGGACGCGGGCTCCCGAGGCACCGATCGGGTGGCCGATGGCGATGGCGCCGCCATTGACGTTCACCTTCGCGTCGTCCCAGCCCATGTCCTTGTTCACCGCGAGCGCCTGGGCCGCGAAAGCCTCGTTGGCCTCGATCAGGTCGAGGTCGGACGGCTTCCAGCCGGCCTTCTCCAGGGCCTTGCGGGAGGCCGGGATCGGGCCGGTGCCCATCACCTTCGGATCGACGCCCGCCGTCGCCCAGGACTTGATCCGGGCGAGCGGGGTGAGGCCGCGGCGCTCGGCCTCCGAGGCCGACATCAGCACGAGGGCCGCCGCGCCGTCGTTGAGGCCGGACGCGTTGGCGGCCGTCACCGTACCCTCCTTGGAGAAGGCGGGCTTCAGCTTGGCCATCGCCTCCACGGTGGCCCCCTCGCGGATGTACTCGTCGGCATCGACGATCGTGTCGCCCTTCCGGCCCGGCACGGTCACGGGGACGATCTCGTCCTTGAAGCGGCCTTCCTTGCGGGCCGCCTCGGCCTTGTTCTGCGAGCGGGTCGCGAACTGGTCCTGCTGCTCGCGGGTGAGCTGGAAGGCCTGGGCGACGTTCTCGGCGGTCTGGCCCATGTGGTAGCCGTTGAAGGCGTCCCAGAGGCCGTCCTTGATCATGGTGTCGATGAGCTTCACGTCGCCCATCTTCTGGCCGGCCCGCAGGTACTGCGCGTGGGGCGAGAGCGACATCGATTCCTGGCCACCGGCCACGATGATCTTGGCATCGCCGTTGGCGATCTGCTGCATGCCGATAGCGACCGTGCGCAGGCCCGATCCGCAAACCTGATTGAGGCCCCAGGCGGTTGCCGCTTCGGGGATGCCGGCCTTGATGGCGGCTTGGCGCGCCGGGTTCTGGCCGGCGCCGGCGGTGAGCACCTGACCGAAGATCACCTCGTCGACCTCATCGGGCGAAACCTTGGCGCGCTCGAGGGCGGCCTTGATTGCGGTCGCACCGAGCTCGTGAGCCGGCACTGCCCCGAAGGCGCCGCCGAACGAGCCGACGGGCGTGCGCGCCGCCCCGACGATGACGATCTCTTCGCTGGCTGCCATGTTGCGTTCTCCTCTCGCGAGCCGGCGCGCCTTCCGGGGCGCGCTCTGTGCTGGCACTGGGATGAAGGGCGTGACATCGGCGAAGTCAAGATTGCGCATCGGACCTTGAAATGATGCCGATGTCGCGTCCGCGAGACTGAAATGTCGCTTGGCCGCGGCGAGGCCTGCATTATTCTGCGTTGAACAGATGCAGTTTGCTGTTTTCTGCGCCGGGGGAAGGCTTTAAGGATCGTGCTGCGGGCGCGAAGATGATCCCGCAGGGCCGCATCGCGCGGACCCTCAAGTCCCGAGGTCGCAAGTCGAGAAAGGCCGTTCCCGATGGCGGATACCGTCAAGGCCACACAGACCGTCATCAAAAAGTATGCGAACCGGCGCCTCTACCACACCGGCACCTCGACCTACGTGACGCTGGAGGACCTCTCCACGATGGTCCAGAACGGCGAAGACTTCATCGTGTATGACGCCCGCACCGGCGACGACATCACCCGCTCCGTGCTCACGCAGATCATCTTCGAGCAGGAGAACAAGGCCGGCGCCGAGAACCTGCTGCCGGTGGCGTTCCTGCGCCAGCTGATCCGCTTCTATGGCGACAGCATGCGCACCATGGTACCGAGCTTCCTGGAATTCTCCATGGCGAATTTCGCCAAGGACCAGGACGGGCTGCGCGAAAAATTCGCGCACAGCTTCGGCCCGGCCGCGTTCCAGAACGCGATCGAGCAGTCGGTTCGCACCAATATGAACTTCTTCGGCGACGCCATGAAGATGTTCACGGGCTTCGCACCACCCGGCGGGGCACAGCCGGCTCCGTCGACCGCTCCTGCGCCCTACGGTGGCGGCGAGCTCGACGACCTGAAGCGGCAGATGCTGGAGATGCAGCAGCGCCTGGAGGCGTTGGCGAAGAAATAATCGCTCGCCCGGCGCGGCCGAATAGAAGTTGACGAACTCTTAATATCGGTATCACCCTTGCGACACCGGCATGGAAACGTGCGGAGCGTGTCGCGATGGTGCGAGTCGAAACAGGCAATCGTCTCGGCCCGGCACAGGTCAGGGCTGTGCGGGCAGCGCCCGGCGCCACGGAGGGTGTCAGGGCTGAGACCGCGCGCCCGGTCGGACGCTCGCTCGTCGTCATCGATGGGGGACGCCCGGAGGGGCGTGAGCGGGCCGTGCCGGCGGAGCGCGCGGCCCTGGGTCAGTCCCGTGCCGGCTTCATCACGCAGCTGCTGACGGCCGATGACCCGACGCTACGTCCGTCGCGCCTGGAACGGACCCGGGTAGCTGCGGCGTGTTACGCGGAGGCCGCGCGGCGCCTCGCCTGAGGCGCCGCGAGAGATCTCAAGCCTCGGCGGACTTCACCTTGAGAACCTGACGGCCGCGGTACATGCCGGTCTTCAGGTCGATGTGGTGCGGACGGCGCAGCTCGCCCGAATCCTTGTCCTCGACATAGGTCGGCGCCTTGAGGGCGTCGGCCGAGCGGCGCATGCCGCGGCGGGAGGGAGAGGTCTTTCGCTTCGGGACGGCCATGTGTGATCCTTCGTGACGCCGCGGACAAAGCGGCGCCCGGGCGGCTCCCCAATCGAGGATCGCCACGCGCACCGCGGGATACGGATGAGGGCGCGCTTATAGCTGGGGCGTCAGCCCGTGGCTAGAGCATCGTCCCGAAAGGTGGTGTCCGGTTCCCGGAAAACGACGATGCGGATCAAAAGGCCGTTATCCCGACCGGACTTCCGAACCGGGATGCGGGACACAACCGTTAAGCGCGGGTTCAAATGCGACGGCGCAGATCTGCGCTGCCGGTGCCGCGCAGCGGGCCGTGACTTTTCGGGAGAACGCCATGGCTTCCTCCACCAAGACCCTCGCACTGCTCGCCCTCCTCTCGAGCCTCGTGGCCGGACCCGTCCTGGCCCAGACCCCCGCTCCGCAGGCGCCCGCCACGGCGGCTCCGACCGTCCCTGCCCGGCCCACGGCGCCGAGCGCTCCGGTCGCCGGCTCGCCGAACGCCGCGAAGACGGCCTTGATCGACCTCAACAGTGCCAGCACCGAGGAACTCGATGCCCTGCCCGGCATTGGCGCGGCCCGCGCGGCCGCGATCATCAAGGGCCGTCCCTATCGGGGCAAGGACGATCTCGTCACGAAGAAGATCGTCCCGAAGAACGTCTATGACGGCATCAAGGACAAGGTCATCGCCAAGCAGAAGTAGCCAGCTCCGGCCGTGCCCGATCGCGTAGCAATCGCGCACGGCGCCGAGCCTTTGATGTGACGCGCGCTCTGACGCCGAACCGGTAACGACTTCGGCGAAGAACGCTTTACTCGGCGATTGCCCCCTGGGGCATGGAAAAGCCCGGGGGCGTCTTCTCGGCCGCCGCTTTGGGCGGCGCGCGCTTCGCGGGGGCCTTCTTCCGGGCCTCTGCCTTCGGCGGAGCCTTCACGGCGGGCGGCGTCTCACAGGCGCGGAACGTGAGCTGCGCCAAAGGGGCACCCTCCTCGCTGACGATCGTCATCGAATCGGGCAGGTTCGGCAGGGTCGGCTGCCACTTGATCGGACCACCCAGCATCGCCTCGATCGCCGCCGGGGCGCTCCCCCGCCGCAACGCCGTAAAATCCGGGCCATACGCGGTGGCGACCTTCCCGGCGATCACGACCAGCAGCACCTCGTTCACCTCGGGCGTCAGCGGCCTCAACGGGTTGGTGGTCTGGACCTGCCCGGCCCGGGCGACCACCATCTTGAAGGCCTTGCCGTTCTCGAAACGCGCCGCGCTGGCCCCGCAGGGCTGCCCGGGCGGGAGGCCGGGCGACGGTGTCGGTTCGTTCGAGGCCGGGGCCGCAGGCGCTTGAACGGGCGGCACCTGGATCGTCGGCGCCTGAGCAGGCGCAGCCGGGACTTGCTGCGCCGGCGCGGCCCAAGCCGCAGGTCCGATCGACAGGGGAAGCGACACGGCAAGCAACAGGGCGGTGCCCCTACGGGTCGGCGACGTCATCGGCTGGATTCCGGAGAATCGCGCCGGGCCGGTTGGGCGCGCCCTGGTCTGGTCAGGGCTCTGATCGGTTCCAATTCGAACGCCTCCAAATCGAGCACGTGCGGATCGGGCAGCCTCTGATCGAGGACCTGCGCCGTCCGATCGATCGGAGTGCTGCGCGGGCCGACCGCGCCGAGGAACAGGTCTTCATCCTCCGAATCAAGCTCGGAGTGCATGCGCAGGGGTTCGCGCCGGCCCCGGGCCGCCATCGCGGCGACGGCTACGATGGCGGCGACGAAGATCAGTATCGCCAGGATGATGATCAGGCGCTCCATGAGGCCGGCAGCTCTAACCCGGTCACTCGGCCGCCGCCAGCCCGGGCTACGCGGAACGCTCCTTGCGTGGCCGATCGCACCGGGTCAATGCGGACTGACCGGAGCCGGAACCGATCGATGCAGCACGAGCCGAGCCGCAAGCCCGAGGATCTTGAGGATCACCTCCTCGGACTGATCGAGGCCGCCCGGGACCAAGCGCGGGAGGATCCGTTCCGCAATCCCGTCCTGGCCGTGACCCTGGCGATCACCCGTCGGTTCGACCGGGGCGAGATCTCGGCGGACGATCTCGGCCCCCTGTTCGCCCGGCTGCGCGCGGAATCCCTGACGGCGCGAGCGGCGCGGCTGCGCAGCTATGTCGGGCTCGCGACCGGGCCCGTCGACCCGGCGGCCGCGGTCCCGGCCCGCCTGGTGACGGCGGCGGCTGACGGTCACGACGGCTTCGACCGCTTCGCGGCCTTCATCCATCGCACCGCTTTCGCGGTTGTGTTCACGGCGCACCCGACCTTCGGCATGCCGCGGGTCGTGGCGAACCTTCTCGCCGAGGCCGCCAGCCTGCCCGACGCGGCCGCCGGTGCCGCGCTGATCGAGCGTGCCGCCGCCCTCTCCACCCGGCCCGACGCGCCCATCACTTTGGATGTGGAGTTCGAGCAGGCCTGCGCGGCGGCCAATAACGGGCGTCTGGCGCTCGACGCCTTCAACGGCGCCCTCCTCGACGCCGCCCGCGCCCGCTGGCCGGAGCGCTGGACCGAGCTGACGCCCCGCCCGTTCGCGATCGCGAGTTGGGTCGGCTGCGACACCGACGGGCGCACCGATATCGGCTGGTGGGACACCCTGCGCTACCGGCTGATCTCGAAGCGCATGCAGTTCGACCGGGTCATGCGCGAGCTCCCCGGGACCGCCGGCTGCCGCACGGTTCGGGCGCTCGCCGAGGACGCGCTGGCGGCGGTGAACCGCCAGCTCGCGGTGGCGCCGCGGCTCGGCGAAAAGCCCTCCCTCGAATCCGTGCACCGCTTCGCTTTGGCGTTGATCATCGAGCGCGAGCGCGCCCAGACCGATGCGGGCGCCCTGGTGGCGGGCCTCACGGCGGCGCTGGAGACCGCCGACGACGCGGCCGACAAGCGCCGGATCGCCATCCTGCGCGCCGGCGTCGCGACGCACGGGCTCTCGAACGCCCTGCCGCACTTCCGGCTCAACGCCAGCCAGATCCACAACGCGGTGCGCCGGGTGATCGACCTCGAAGGCGAGCCCGCCGACGCGGCCCGCCGCCGCTCGCACCTCGCGACCATCCACGCGCTCCTGAACGATGTGCGGCCGGTGGCGGTGGATTTCGGCGCGCTCGCCGCCGAGCGGGCCTCGGCCGCCCGGCTGATGATGACGATCGCGCAGATCCTGAAGCACGTCGACGGCACCCATCCGGTGCGCTTCCTCATCGCCGAGACCGAGACCGGCTACACGCTGCTCGCCGCCCTGTGGCTCGCGCGCCACTACGGCATCGCCGACAAGCTCGAGATCACGCCGCTGTTCGAGACGGCGAGCGCCCTGGAGCAGGGCATCCGGGTGCTCGACGATGCGCTGCGCAATCCGCACTGGCGCCAGTATCTCAAGCGCATCGGCCGGCTGACCGTGCAGTTCGGGTACTCGGATTCGGGGCGCTACGTCGGCCAGCTCGCCGCCACCTTCTGGATCGAGCGGCTGCGCCTGCGCATCACCGAGATGCTGGTTCAGAACGGCCTCGCCGATATCGAGCTCGCGATCTTCGACACGCACGGCGAATCGATCGGGCGCGGCGCCCATCCGACCTCCCTGCGCGACCGCCTCGCCTATCTCGCACCCGAGGATGCCCGGGATCGCGCCCGCAAGGCCGGCATCAAGGTCCGGCTCGAATCGAGCTTCCAGGGTACCGACGGCTACCTGCTCTTCGGGACTGAGGCTCTGGCCGAGGCCAGCGTCGCGCGCATCGCCGAGCACGTCTACGCCCTCGACATCGCGGAGGACGATTCCTTCGCGGATTACGCCCTCGGCGACGAGGATGCGGGGGCGGACGCGAAGGACGACCCGATCTATTCCGAGCCCGACTTCGCCCTCGAATTCTTCACCGCGGCCCGCCAGGACATGGAGGCGCTGGTGGACGATCCGGGCTACGCGGCGCTGCTCGGCACCTTCGGCCCGAGCCTGATCGACCGCACCGGCTCGCGTCCGGTGGCGCGCCAGAGCGACAATGGCGGCCCGGCCCGCATCACCCACCCACGCCAGATGCGGGCGATTCCCAACAACGCGATCCTGCACCAGCTCGGCTTCCTGGCGAACGCCCTCCACGGGATCGGCCGGGCCGCCCAGCGTGGACCCGACCTGTTCCGCGACCTGCGCCGCGACTCGGTGCGCTTCTCCCGGGCCTTCCGGCTCGTGCAGCACGCCGCCTCGGTGGGCGATCTCGACGTGATGCGCGCTTATATCGACACCCTCGACCCGGCCGTGTGGCTGGAGCGGGCGCGGCGCACACAGAAGGATTTCCGCCGGGACGAGCTGGTGGTGATCGCGGGCGCCCTGGAACGGCTCGATCTCGCCTCCGCGCTGCGCAGCCTGTTCGGGCGCCTGACCCGCGACTGGCTGGACCTGACGGCGGCGGCACCGGACCTGCCCGTCATGTCGGCGCGGCTGACACTGCTCCACGCCCTGCGGCTGGCGCTGATCCACCGGATCTGGTTCCTCGCGGTCCACATCCCGGGCTTCCGGCCGCAGGCGGGCATCTCCCGCGAGCAGCTGCTGGAGCGCTTCCTGCGCCTCGACATCGACGGCTGCCTGAAGCTCCTCGACGAGATCTTCCCGGTCACGCCGGATCCGACGCTGGGTCTGAACTTCGGCGAACCGGCGGGCCCGCGGGATGTCGGCACCTATGAGGCCGAGCACGCCAACCTGTTCCAGCCGATCCGCCGGATGTTCGATCAGGTGCGGGAGATCTCAGGCATGATCCAGCACGAGGTGGGGGCGTTCGGGTAGGTCCGAGCGGGTGACAGGCCGATCGCCGGGGCCGGGCCGGCGATCGTAAACCTGGGCGCTTCAGCAATGCCGCACGCAGGCCCCGGCGTCTGGTCGAGGTCCCGCGCCATCAGTTCTGGTCTGGAGGCGGCTTTGGGCGGTTTGCTGCCGGTCCGCTGATGGACCGCGAAGCATGATCGCAGACGTCGTCTTCACGTCCGCCTACGACGGGTCTCAGACGGCGCGTTGCTTACGGTGCGAGGTCGGCGGCCTCGGAGGAGGCGGCGCTCGGCGGATGCCGGCATCACCAGCGGCGAGGCTGGGCGGGTCGGTTACGGGTTGCTGGCGATTTTGCGTCGGGCTGACTGCCGATCCGGCGCAGCACGCGACAGAGCTGCTCCGCCGAGTAGGGCTTGTGCAGCAACTCGAAGCCATGGCTGCCCTCCTCGGCCAGAACGTGGCTGTACCCGGAGGTGAGCACGACCGGCAGGTGCGGCAGGCGGCTGCGCAGCACCTCCGCCAACGCGATCCCGCCCATGCCGGGCATCACCACATCCGAGAACACGGCATCGAACCCGTCGCCGTCTGCCCCAAGACGGTCCAGCGCCGCCTCGGCGTTGGCCGCCCATTCGGTCGCGTAGCCGAGATCGTGCAGGATCTGGGTGGCAAAGCGGCCAACCTCGACGTTGTCCTCGACCACCAGGATGCGTCGGCCCGCCCCATCGATCGAGGCGTCGAGGATCTGCGGCTCGCGGGTCGGCTGGGCCGGCGCGGCGACCTGGGGCAGGTACAGCGTGAAGGTGGTGCCTGTCCCCAACGCACTCACCACGTCGATGTCGCCGCCGGATTGCTTGGCGAACCCGAACACCTGGGACAGGCCCAGCCCGGTTCCCTTTCCGACCTCCTTGGTCGTGAAGAACGGCTCGAAGATCCGGTCGATCTGCTCCGCCGGGATGCCCATACCGGTGTCGGTAAGCGACACCGCGGTGAAGTGACTGCGCGAGCCGGCATGGCCGCGGATCCCCGGCATCGGCGCGTCGCAAGCCAACCGCAGCGTCAGGGACCCCTCGCCATCCATCGCGTCGCGGGCATTGACGGCCATGTTCACCAGCGCCGTCTCGAACTGGCTACGGTCGCAGTGGATGAAGCACGTGCCTTCGGGCAGATCGACGGCGACGTGGATGCGGGACCCGGTGATGGTGTCGAGCATATCGGCGACGCCGCGTAGGCAGTCACCGACCTCGAAGGTCTCGGGCTTGAGCGCCTGCCGCCGGGCGAAGGCGAGGAGCTGACCGGTGAGCTTGGCCGCGCGATCCACGGTGTCGGAAACCGCGTCCATGTAGCGTCGGCGCCGATCCTCGGCGAGATCCGGACGACGCAGGAAGTCCACCGACGAGCGGATGATGGTGAGCAGGTTGTTGAAATCGTGCGCCACGCCGCCGGTGAGCTGGCCGACGGCTTCCATCTTCTGGGACTGCCGCAGGGCCTCTTCGGCGATCGCGCGCTCGTCAACCGCCTCGGCGATCCGGCTCTCCAGCGTCGCGTTCAGCTCGCGCAACTGCGTTTCGCGCGTGTGCAGCTCGTCGAGCCGCCCCCGTGCCTCGTACTGGCGCCTCCGGCCGCGCAGGGCGGTCGCTGCGACGCTGATCAGTGTCGTCGGATGGAACGGCCGCTCCAGGAAGCTGACGTTGCCGAGGATGCGCGACAACCGGGTCGCGGTCGGGTTCCGGTCCACACCACCCTGACGGGTGAGCATGATGAACGGCATGTCCGACCATGCCGGCTGCCCGGAGATCCAATGGTCGAGCCCGGTGAGGTCGGCGGTCCGGACCGCCTCCTCGGTGATCAGCACCGCCCCGGCGGTCTCGCCGAGCGCGTGCACCAGTTCGGGTAGGCCGGGGACGATCACCGCGGTGAGGCCAGCCCCTTCGAGCAGCGCCTGGGCCAGTTTAGCGTCACGTCCGTGCGGTGCCAGGATGAGAATGTGCTCGGATGATGCCTCGTGCGGCGGCGTCACGACAGGTCGCTGCCGTGCAGCTCCGTGTCACCATCGCGCTGGATCAACTCCGGCGTGCCGCGCAGGACACCTTGAAAACCCTGCAGCGGCTCGCCGACCTGCAGGCCGGTGCTGGTGATGCGGTACTCGCGGATCGTGTCCTCGTGCGCGCCGGTGCGCTTCTTCACCACCGAGATCGCGCGGCGAACCGTCCCGACGGCCTCGAAGTAGCGCAACAGCACGACGGTGTCGGCGAGGTAGGTGATGTCGACCGGGCTCTTCATATCGCCGACCAGCCCGTGCTGGGCGACCGTCAGGAAGGTCGTGGCACCCTGGCGGTTGAGGTACTGCAGCAACTCGTGGACGTGCAGGATCGGCACGCCCTCGCCGAGCATCGCAGCCCGGTAGCCGTTGAGGCTATCGATCACCACGGTCTTGGCCTGCGCTTCGTCGACCTGCCGACGCACGAGGTGGGCAAACTCGCCCGGCGACAGCTCGGCGGCGTCGACCTGCTCGATCGTCAGCAGACCCTGGTCACGCAGGCCGGCGAGATCGAAGCCCATCGCCTTGGTGCGCTCCAGCAAAAGCCCGAGTTCCTCGTCGAACACGAACATCGCCGCCTTCTCGCCCCGTGCGGCCGCGGCGGCGACGTACTGGACCGTGAGCAGGGATTTACCCGCGCCGGCCGGCCCGAGCAGCAGGGTGCTCGACCCGGTCTCGACGCCGCCGCCAAGGAGGGCGTCGAGTTCGGGGATGCCGCTGCGCACCGTATCGCGGGCGAACGTGGTCTTGTGCTCCAGGGCGATGAGGCGCGGAAAAACCTCCACGCCGCCGGTGGCGATGTTGAAATCGTGGTAGCCGCCGCGGAAGCGTTGCCCGCGGTACTTCATCACCCGAAGCCGCCGGCGCTCGGCGCCGTAATCGGGCGCCAGCTCCTCCAGGCGGATCACCGCGTGGGCGACGCTGTGCACGGTTTTGTCCAGTGCATCCGCGGTGAGGTCGTCGAGCAGCAGCATGGTCGTGTTTTGTTTGGCGAAGTAGTGCTTCAGCGCCAGGATCTGCCGTCGGTAACGCAACGAGCTACCGGCGAGCAGGCGGATCTCGGACAGGCTGTCGAGCACGACGCGGGCGGGCTTCACCGCATCGACCTGCTCGAAGACTGCCCGTGTCGCCTCGCCGAGTTCGAGATCCGAGGCGTACAGCAGGGTCTGCTGCTGCTCGGCATCGAGCAGGCTCTCGGGCGGGATCAGCTCATAGATCGTGACCGCGTCGGGCAAGCTCCAGCCGTGCGAGTGGGCGGTCTCGTGCAGCTCGTCGGTCGTCTCGGACAGGCTGATGTACAGGCCGCGCTCGCCCCGACGGGCACCCTCCAGCAGAAACCCCAAAGCGATCGTGGTCTTGCCGGTGCCGGGGTTGCCCTCCAGCAGGTACAGGCGGTTCCGCGCGAGGCCACCCCCGATCACGTCGTCGAGGCCGGTGATACCGAACCTCGCCTTGTCCACGGACACGGCCTTCTGATCGGCATCAGCGGACATGGACGGTCAGCTCTTTCATCAGGGCGGGCGGCAGCTCGGAACGACCTTCGCCATGAAGGCACCAAGCCGGATTTTCCGGCCTGGATCACCAACGCAGATCAGTATGCTGCCTCAGCGTCAGCGGACCATGTGATCGTCCACCGTAGCGGTTACACCCCCCGACCTGATGTTGACGAGAGGTGGACGAGCGGCCGCTTTGGGCAGGCGCTGACACCGGTCCGAGCGGGCGGGCTGGGTCGGAAGCAGTCCCCGCCAGCAGCGCCCAGCGCTCCTCAACCCGCCTCCACCCGCAACACCGTGCCCGACAGCCCCACCACCCGCACGCGCCGGCCCACCGGCAGATCCGGCCCTTCGATCCGCCACAGCGTGTCGTCGAAGCGGATGCGCCCCGCCCCCTGCACGATTGGTTCGGCCAGCACGCCCTCGCGCCCGATCAGGCCGCGGTCGGCGCGGTTCAGGACCGCATCGTGCGGTCCGGCCCGGCGGTGCAGGCGGGTGGCCAGCGCGACCAGGGCGACGGCCAGGGCTGAGAACAGCAGGGTCTGGCCCTGCCAGGGGATCGGGATCACCATGGTCGCGAGTCCGGTCGCCAAAGCCGCCAGGCCGAGCCAGATCAGGAACACACCCGGCACCAGGATCTCGGCACCCGCCAGCACCAGACCGGCGATCACCCAGCTCCAGGCCGGCCCGAGCGCCGCGACGACCGCCAGGGGATCGACCACGGCTCAGGTCCGCGGCGCGACGTTGGGCGGGGTCCCCGCCCGCCGCTGTGGCGTTCCCTCGCCGAACACCGCGCGGGTGAGCTCGCCGATGCCGCCGAGCGTGCCGGCCAAAGCCGCCGCCTCGATCGGCACCACCACGACCCGCTGATTCGGCGCGGTGGCGAGCGCCCGCACCGCGTCGACATACTTCTCGGCCACCAGAAAATTCGCCGCCGCGATGTCGCCCTCGGCGATGGCCCGGCTGACCAGATTGGTCGCCTGCGCCTCGGCCTCCGCGGAGCGCTCGCGCGCCTCGGCGTCGCGGAACGCGGCCTCCTTGCGGCCCTCCGATTCGAGGATCGCGGATTGCTTGCGCCCCTCCGCCCGCAGGATCTCGGCGGCGCGCTGGCCCTCGGCCTCCAGGATCGAGGCCCGCTTCTCGCGCTCGGCCTTCATCTGACGGGCCATCGCCCCCGCGAGGTCCGGCGGAAGCAGGATGTCCTTGATCTCGATCCGGCTGATCTTCACGCCCCAGGGCGCGGCGGCGGCATCCATCACCCGCAGCAGCCGCTCGTTGATCTCGTCGCGGTGGGCGAGGAGCTGATCGAGATCCATGCCGCCGACCACCGTGCGGATGTTGGTCATGGTCAGGGTGGTGGCCGCGAGGTCGAGATTCGAGACCTCGTAGGAGGCGCGGGCCGCGTCGAGCACCTGGTAGAACACGACCGCGTCGATCGTCACCCCGGCATTGTCGCGCGTGAAGGCCTGCTGGCTCGGCACGTCGATCACCTGCTCCATCACGTTGACCCGGCGGCCGACGCGCTCGACAAACGGGATGATCAGCGCAAGGCCGGCCCCGAGGGTGCGGGCGTAGCGCCCGAATCGCTCCACCGTGAAGACATAGCCCTGCGGCACGATCTTCACCCCGGCCGCGAGGGTGAGGATCACCAGAGCCGCGGCACCGACCGCGAACACGCTCAGCCCGAACGGAAGATTCATCGCTCGCCCCTCCCCAACCCTGCAGATCCGGCCGCCGGCATCGCCGCGATGCCGGCTCACGCCCGCGTCGGACGATTGGTTCGGATGAACCGGTATCACAACGGCTTGATCATCTTTGGTTCAGGCCACCGCGCTTAGGAAGGTTGGCAGCGTCGCCCCCGTCGTCGCCTCGGCCCGTCGATGCAACGCTTGCTGAAGAAACCTGCGACATGATAGCCGCAGCCGCGAAGCGGAAATTAGTCCTTCCAGTTCGTGGTGATCGGTAGATATCCCTACCCTATCAGAGTTGGTGCGCGCGTGAAGATTGCTGTCCTCGCACATCTCAAATACCCGATCGGCCAACCCTATGCCGGCGGTCTGGAGATGCACACGCACCTGCTGACCGTCGCGCTGAAGCGGCTCGGACACGATGTGACCCTGTTCGCCAGCCGCGGTTCGGACCCGGCCCTCGACCCGGTGATGCTCTGCGATCCCACCGGGGACGCGCTTCTGGACCCCGAGCGCGAGGCGGCGATCGACCGCGCCGAGCACGACGCCTACCGGCGGATGATGGACATGGTCGCGGCCGGCGGGTTCGACCTCGTGCACAACAATGCCCTGCACGCCCTCCCCCTGCAGGAGAGCGCCCGGCTCGGCCTGCCCTGGGTGACGGTGCTGCACACGCCGCCCTTCGAGGCCCTGGTGCGCGGCATCGTGCAGGCCGATCCCGACATGGCGTTCCTGGCGGTCTCGCCGTCCCTGGCCCAGGAATGGGCCACGCTCGTCCCCGACGCGCAGGTGGTCGATAACGGGGTCGATCTCTCGAACTTCGCCTTCAACGCGGCGGCCGACGCGTCGCCCTACGCCTTCTGGTCGGGCCGGATCGTGCCCGAGAAGGGGCTCCACCTCGCCATCGACGCCGCGCGGGCGGCCGGCCTGCCGCTGGTCTTCGCGGGGCCGAAACTCAACCCGGCCTATTGGGACGCCCAGATCGCGCCGCGGCTCGGGCCGGACCTGACGCATCTCGGCCATCTCGCGCACCGGGATCTGGCGCATCATCTCGGCCGCGCCCGGGTGGCGATCGTGTCGCCGCGCTGGGAGGAGCCGTTCGGCCTCGTGGTGGCGGAGGCGCTGGCCTGCGGCACGCCGGTGGCCGCCTTCCGCCGGGGCGCGATGCCCGACATCCTCGATGCGCAATGCGGCCGGCTGGCCGATCCGGACGACGCGCAGGCGCTCTCGGTGGCGATCCGGGAGGCCGCGTGCCTGTCGCGGCGCGCCTGCCGGGACCGGGCCGAGGCGCTCTACGACGCCTCCGCCATGACCGCGCGCTATCTCGATGCCTACGAGGCCGTCATGGCACGCTGCGCCGAGCGGGCCCAACCGGCCCTGCGCGTCGCGGGCGGGCGAGGCTGAGATGCGCGGCCGGCCCGATCTCTCCCGCTGCGTCGTCTGCATCCCGGCTCGGAACGAGGCGGAGCGCCTGCCGCTCCTGCTCGCGTCGCTCGACGGTCAGGCCGGGCTGGCGACGCGGCTGCGCGTCGTCATTCTGGCCAACAATTGCACGGATGGGACAATCGCGGCTCTCCGGGCCGGGCAGGCCTCGGGCGCCTGGGCGGCGCTGGAGATCCGGCTGATCGAGGCGGTTCTCTCCGGGGCGGACGCCCATGTCGGCACCGCGCGGCGCATGGCACTCGAGACGGGCGCGGACTGGCTCACCGACGATGGCGTCCGGGACGGGGTTCTGCTCACCACCGACGCGGATGCCCGCCTGCCGGCCGACTGGGTCGTGGCGAACCTGCGGGCGCTCGAGCACGCGGACGTCGTCGGCGGCCGCCTCGTGATCGACGAAGACGGCGATGCGGATTCCCGGCTCGCCGATCTCCACGCCCGGATCGAGCGCTACTGGTCCGGGGTCCGGCGCCTGGAGGATCTGCTCGATCCGCCGCCCTACGACCCCGCCCCGCGCCACGGCGACCATACCGGTGCGAGCCTCGCCGTCCCGGTGGCGCTCTATCGCGCGGTCGGCGGTCTGCCGCCGCTCCCCTGCGGCGAGGACAACGCGCTTGTCGGGCTGCTGCGTGCCCACGGGGCCCGCCTGCGCCACTGCCCGGACGTGCGCGTGCTGGTCTCGGCCCGGCACCAGGGCCGGGTCTCAGGCGGGATGGCCACCGAGATGGCGCGCCGCGCCCGCGTGCTCGCCGGCGAGGCCTATCGGCTGCCGGAGGCCGCCCACTGGCAGGCGCTGATCCTGCGCCGGGCGGCCCTGCGCCGGGCCTTCCACCTCCAGCCCCCGGCCCGCGCCGCCGCCTGCGCGCGCCTCGGCCTCGGCACCGACGACCTCGCGGCAATCGGCCCCTGCCCCAACGACATCGCCTTCGTCGAGCGCACCGACCGGATCCTCGAATCGCGCAGCCCGCCGGCGCGGGACTGTCCCCTCGACCGGGCGCTCGCCGACCTCGACGCCCTGGCCCTGTCGCTGAAGGACGCCGCGTGACCCGCGGCATCGGCTGGTACGTCCACCATCAGGGCGCCGGCCATCTCCAGCGAGCCCGGGCCGTGGCCGCCGCACTGCCCCGACCCTGCACGATCCTCGGCACCCTGACCGGCTTCGACACCGCCGGGCTCGACAGCCTCGACCTGCCCGACGACCGCCCGCTCGGCGACGCGGCCTTCGAAGGCCGGGACGGCGCCGCCGAACGGCCGGAGGCATTCCATTACGCACCCCTGAACCATCCCGGACTCCGGGCCCGCATGGCGCGGATCGCCGAATGGGCGGCGCGAACCGACCCGGCGCTCCTCGTGGTCGACGTCTCGGTGGAGGTCGCGCTGTTCGCGCGCCTGCTCTCGGTCCCGACGCTGGTGGTGCGACTCGCCGGCACCCGGACCGACCAGCCACATCTTGAAGCGTTTCGGAGTGCGAACCGGCTGCTCGCACCGTTTCCCGAGGCGCTGGACGGCGCGGGCGTGCCCGACTGGGTCCGCGCCAAGACGGACTATGCGGGTTTCCTCGGCGGACCGGCCCAGGCCACCTTCGAGGCGAGCCGCGACATCGTGGTGGTGTTCGGGCGCGGTGGCGCGGGAGGCGACCTGCCCGCCCTCGCTGCGGCGGCGCGGTCCGTGCCCGACCGATCCTGGCACGTCCTCGGACCGGTCTCGGGCACCGGCCCGACCCCCGACAACCTGCACCTGCACGGCTGGGTCTCGGACGTCGAGCACTGGATCGCCCGAGCGGACCTGCTGGTCGGCGGCGGCGGCGACGGCGTCGTGGCCCTCGCGGCGGCCCATGCCCGACGTTTCCTCTGCCTGCCGGAGACGCGGGCCTACGGCGAGCAGACCGAAAAGGCCGCCGCCCTAGCCCGGCTCGGTGCCGCCATCGTGCACGAGGGCTGGCCGCCGGCCCCGGCATGGCCGGATCTGATCCAGGCGGGGCTCGCCCTGGATCCGACGATGATCGGCCGGTTGCATGCCCCGTCCGCTGTGGCCGACTGTGCCGCGGCGATCGACGCGCTGGCTGCGTCGTTCGAGCGCGCATGAAAAAGGCGCCTGCCGGATCGGCAGACGCCTGCTCGGCGCGACGGACCTCGGTGCCGGATCTTACGAGATCAGGTCGAGCTTGGACGCCTCGATCCCATCGGCCCGAATCGTGTCCGGAACCGCCGAGAAATCCCGATATCCGGCCTCACGCGCCATGGCGTCGAGGGCGGTCTGCTCGTCGTTGGCAGCGCCGGTCCAGAGCACCGCGCCGCTCTTCGTCTGCTTGATCTGAAAGATGCTCATCGAACCTTCTCCGGCGACGAGAGAACCAGTGTGGAGACAACGCCGCGGTTCGCGGCAGGTTGCAGGCAATGCGTTGGAAAAGCGGTCGGCCTCGTCGCTCCAGCTCATGCGGCGCGTGGTCCGGCGACGGCCTCGTGGGCTGGCGCTATACTCGACTGCATAGAAGACCCTGCGCCATGAAATCGCCGACCTACTCAGCGAGGGAGCTGCGTAACCAATCGAGCGCCGACCGTGAGGCCCCCGTCGTGACATCTTTCCGTTGGCGTGCGCATCGCCTCGGCCTCCTGTGCGGGCTCGCGGTTCTCGCCGCGGCACCGGTTCTGGCCGTCGAGAGCGCCGCCGTTCCAGATGCCGCCGCCATTGCCCCCGCGGTCACCGTCGTTCCGGCCGAGAGCCGCGAGATCGTCGAGCGGGCGATCGTCACCGGCACGCTCGTGCCCCGGGACGAGATCCTGGTCTCCCCCGAGGTCGAGGGGCTGCGCATCACCGAATTGCTTGTCGAGGAGGGCGACCGCGTCACCAAGGGTCAGGTGCTTGCCCGGTTGTCCCTGGAGATGCTCGCGACCCAGGAAGCCTCGAACGCGGCGGCGATCGCCCGGGCCCAGGCGGCGATCGTCCAGGCTCAGAGCCAGATCGTCCAGGCGGAGGCCGCCAACGTCGAGGCCAAGCAGGCCTTGGAACGGTCCCAGTCGCTCGCCAAGACCGGCAACGCCACCGCGGCCGTGCTGGAGCAGCGCGTCTCGGCGGCACAGGGAGCGGAGGGCCGCCTCGCCGCCGCCAAGGGCGGGCTGCAATCGGCCCAGGCCGACCTCGCCACCGCCCGGGCCGCCGGCTCAGAGATCGCTCTGCGGCGTGCCCGCGCCGATATCCGGGCCCCGGAGGCCGGGATCGTCAACCGTCGCACCGCCCGGATCGGCGCCACCGCCACCGCCGTCGGCGAGCCCCTGTTCCGGCTGATTGCCCGCGGCGAGATCGAACTGGAGGGCGAGGTGCCCGAAACCTCGCTGGCGCGAATCCAGGTCGGCAACCCAGCGAGCCTCGATCTGGATGACGGCCGGCATCTCCAGGGCAAGGTGCGCCGCGTCTACCCGGAGGTCGACCGCGCGACCCGCCTCGGCAAGGTCCGCATCCGCCTCGGCGACGATCCGGCCCTGCGCATCGGTGCGTTTGCCCGCGGCAGCGTGGAGGTGGCGCGCCGCACGGGTATCGCGGTCCCGGTCTCCAGCCTGCTCTACGCGGCTGACGGCCGGGCCAGCGTGCTGGTGGTGAAGGACGGCCGCGTCGAGGCGCGGACGGTTACCCCGGGCCTGTCGGCGGACGGGTTCACGGAACTCCGCTCGGGCGTCGCCGCGGGCGAGAGCGTGGTGGCCCGCGCCGGCAGCTTCCTGCGCGACGGCGACCGGGTGCGCGCCGTTCCGTCGCCGAGCAATACCCCCATGGCCGCCCCGATGGCCGACGCGGACCCGCGGTAGGACCGATCCATGCGCCTCAACGTCTCCGCCTGGGCGATCCGCAAGCCGCTGCCCTCGGTGGTGCTGTTCCTCGTCCTGATGATCCTCGGGCTGGTGAGCTTCCGCGCCCTGCCGATCACCCGGTTCCCCAACATCGACATCCCGATCGTTTCGGTGACGATCACCCAATCGGGCGCCGCGCCGGCCGAGCTTCAGACCCAGGTCACCAAGTGGGTCGAGGACTCGATCGCGGGCGTGAAGGGCGTCAAGCACATCCTGTCGACCATCACGGAGGGCATCTCCACCACCACGATCGAGTTCCGCCTGGAGGTGAATCAGGATCGGGCGACCAACGACGTCAAGGACGCCATCGCCAAGATCCGCCAGAACCTGCCGCGGACCATCGACGAGCCGATCGTCTCGCGCGTCGAGATCGCCGGCCTGCCGATCATGGTCTACGGCGCCTCCGCGCCCGCCATGACGCCCGAGGATCTGTCGTGGTTCGTGGACGACGTGGTCGCCCGCGGCCTTCAGAGCGTGAAGGGCGTCGGCGGCGTCGAGCGCCTCGGCGGCGTCGCCCGCGAGATCCGCGTCACCCTGAAGCCCGACCGGCTGCTGGCGCTGGGCATCACTGCCGCGGACGTGAACCGCCAGCTCCGCCTGACCTCGGCCGACATGGCCGGCGGCCGGGCCGAGGTCGGCGGCCAGGAACAGTCGATCCGCGCGCTCGCCGCCTCGGGGAGCCTCGACACGCTGGCCAAGACCTCGATCGTCATGCCGGGCAACCGCAAGGTCCGCCTCGATGAGCTCGCGACCCTGTCGGACACCGCCGAGGAGCCCCGCACCTTCGCACGCTTCAACGGCGAGCCGGTGGTGGCCTTCGCGATCTCCCGGGCGAGCGGCGCCAGCGATGCCGTCGTCGCGGAGGGCGTGGCCAAGAAGATCGCGGCGCTCCACGCGGCGAACCCGAACATCCACTTCGATCTGATCGACACCAGCGTCGACAACACGATCGGCAACTACCACTCGGCCATGATGGGCCTGATCGAGGGCTCCCTCCTCGCGGTCGTGGTGGTGCTGCTGTTCCTGCGCGACTGGCGCGCCACGCTGATCGCCGCGGTGGCGCTGCCGCTCTCGGTGCTGCCGACCTTCTGGGTGATGAGCGCGCTGGGCTTCTCGCTGAATGCCGTCAGCCTGCTGGCGATCACGCTGGTCACCGGCATCCTGGTGGACGACGCGATCGTGGAGATCGAGAACATCGTCCGCCACATGCGGATGGGGAAATCGCCCTATCGGGCCGCCCTGGAGGCCGCCGACGAGATCGGGCTCGCGGTCATCGCCATCACGGCGACCATCATGGCGATCTTCTCGCCGGTCTCCTTCATGGGCGGCATCGCCGGCCAGTATTTCAAGCAGTTCGGCCTGACCATCGCGGCCGCCGTGTTCATGTCGCTGCTCGTGGCGCGGCTGATCACGCCGCTGCTGGCCGCCTATTTCCTGCGCGACCACGGGCCGGACCACGCGCGGGACGGCGTCGTGATGCGCGGCTACACCCGCCTCGTGGCGTGGTCGGTGCGGCACAAGTTCATCACGCTGGTGCTCGGCATCGCGTGCTTTGCCGCCTCCATCGCGTCGACGGGCCTGCTGCCCGCGGGCTTCCTGCCGGCGGAGGATCAGGCGCGCACGCTGTTCGTCATCGAATTGCCGCCCGGCGCGCGGCTGCCCGATACCGTCCGGGTCAGCGATCGGATCGAGGCGAAAATCCGGGCGCTGCCCGAGGTCAAGAGCGTATTCGTCGACGGCGGCCGGCAATTGCCCGGCAAGAAGGAGGTGCGGCTCGCGAGCCTCACCATCAACCTCACCCCGAAGAACACGCGGCACCGCACGCAGAAGCAGGTCGATGCCGAGGTCGCCGCGATCCTGCGTGAGGAGCCGGATCTCCGCTTCTGGGCCCTGCGCGAGAATGGGCAGCGCGACCTGGCGCTGATCATCGCGGGCCCCGACAAGGCGGTCGTCGCCGATGTCGCCGCGCGGCTCCAGCGCGAGGCGGCGCAGATCCCGCACCTCGTCAACGTCATGTCGACGGCGCCGCTCGACCGCACCGAGGTCCGGATCCGGCCGAAGCCCGCGGTCGCCGCCGATCTCGGCGTCTCTACCGACACGATCGCCGAGACGGTGCGGGTCGGCACGATCGGCGACATCGGCATGAACCTCGCCAAGTTCAACGCCACCGACCGGCAGATCCCGATCCGCGTGCAGCTCCCCGAGAGCCTGCGCGGCCGGCTCTCCGAGTTCGAGACGCTGAAGGTGCCGGTGAAGGGCGGGGCCGCCGTGCCGCTCGCCACCGTCGCCGATATCAGCCTCGGCCAGGGGCCGACCGGCATCGACCGCTACGACCGCGCGGTGCGCGTCGCCCTCGAAGGCGACATGCAGGGCACGGACGCGCTGGCCGAGCTGATCAGCCAGGTGATGAATCTCCCGGCCGCGAAGAACCTGCCGCCCGGGGTGACGATCAGCCAGACCGGCGACGCCGAGGTGATGGGCGAGGTCTTCGAAGGCTTCGCGCTGGCCATGGGCGCCGGCCTGATGATGGTGTTCGGCGTGCTGATCCTGCTGTTCGGCAACTTCCTGCAGCCGCTGACCATCCTGTTCTCGCTGCCGCTCTCCATCGGCGGCGCGATCCTGGCGCTGCTGATCTGCCACATGCCGATCTCGATGCCGGTGGTGATCGGCATCCTGATGCTGATGGGCGTGGTCACCAAGAACGCCATCATGCTGGTGGATTTCGCCGTGGAGCAGATCCGCGCCGGGGTCGATCGCAACGAGGCGATCGTCGATGCCGGCCGCAAGCGCGCCCGGCCGATCGTGATGACCACGATCGCCATGGCGGCCGGGATGGTGCCCTCCGCGCTGGCCTACGGGATCGGCGGCGAGTTCCGCGCGCCGATGGCGGTGGCGGTGATCGGCGGGCTGATCGTCTCGACGGTGCTGTCGCTGGTCTTCGTGCCGGCGATCTTCGTGCTGATGGACGATCTCTCGCGCCTGCTGAAGCGGCTGTTCGGCCGCTTCGTGGGCGAGCGGGACGATCCGGAGGATGCAATGGCGTTCGATCCGGCGCATCCGGCCAATGACGGGCGTCCCGCTCCGACGCCGCGGATCGCCGCGGAATAAGGCGATCCGCATTGCGCACCGCGCCGCGATGCGCTGTGACTCCCGCCGACGAATCGAGCACGGAACGGGGTAGCGATGTCGGGTGGTCACGGGGCGGTCGAGGGATCGAACAAGCGCGTGGCGCTGCTGATCTCGGTCCTGGCGCTGTTCCTCGCCTTCAGCGAGACGCTGGGCAAGGCGTCGCAGACGGAGTCGATCGGCGCCAACGTCGAGGCTGCCAATCAATGGGCCTATTTCCAGGCCCGCACGATCCGTTCGACCGTGCTCAAGACCGCCGACGAGGCCCTGGCGCTCGTGCCACCCGGTCCGAATCAGGATGCGATCGCGGCCAAGCTCGCCGAATGGGCCAAGACCCTGGCGCGCTGGGATTCCGAGCCGACGACCGGCGAGGGTCGCAAGGAACTCTCCGAGAAGGCCAAGGCCTCCGAGGGCCGGCGTGATCTCGCCTTGCTGCGCTACCACCACTACGAACTCGCCTCCGCGGCGTTCCAGATCGGCATCGTGCTGGCCTCCGCGGAGGTGATTACCGGGATCGCGATCCTGGTCTTCGCCGGCGGCTTCCTGGGGCTGGCCGGCGCGGCGCTCCTGGGCTTCGGCTATCTCGCGCCGCACGCGCTGCCGTTCTTCCACTGAACACCGACCACCCGGAACGGCGGCCCGACGCCGTGAACGATCACGATTGATCCGTCCGACACCGACGCACTGGACGCCCGCGCCAGAAGCTTATGTTGTCGGCATCTTCCAGGGGGGAACGATGTCAGACCATTCCGAAGGCCAAGGTCGACTGACGCGCGCCGCCAGCGCGATCTTCCTGCACACCGAACACGCGATCTACGCGGCGCTCGGGCTCCTGCTGGCGCTCACGGCCCTGGTCGCGCTGATCGACGCCGCGGGTCTGACCTGGGAAGCCCTGCGCGCGCTCGGCGGCGCACAGCAGATCCTGGAGGTGGTCGACCGGCTGCTGTTCCTGCTGATGCTGATCGAGATCCTGCATACGGTGCGGGTCTCGATGCAGTCGGGCACGCTGACCTGCGAACCGTTCCTGATCGTCGGGCTGATCGCCTCGATCCGGCGGGTTCTGGTGATCACCCTGCAATCCTCGGAGATCATGCACGCCAAGGATTGGTCCCCCGAAAAGCAGGCGCTGTTCCAGGCCTCGATGATCGAGCTGGGCGTACTGGCCGGGCTGATCCTCACGATGGTGTTCGCGATCTTCCTGCTCCACCGCGCCCGGGACGACGGCCGGCCGGCCGGCGAGGAGAAGCCGAGCGGCGAATCCTGACCGCATCGCGGCTCGGCGGCAAAGCAGAGCCGCACGTGCTCGGCTCGAGTCCAAGAGCCTCGTCTGGCTCGATACTCTGGCGATCGCACGGAAGCTGCAGGCGGACGGGTTTTCCGACGTCCAGGCCGACGCGGTTGGTCGGCGCAATCGTAGCGGTGACCAAGGGGCTGCACCGATCAGGCGCGCAGGAATCGCTCAGTTCATACGCAGGATCGCAGCGTTGAGCAGCGTCGCGAAGGCGACCCAGACGGCGTAGGGCACGAGGAGCCAGGCCGCCAGCCGGTCGAACCGCCACGTCAGCCGGATGGTCCAGAGCACCATCACCAGCAGCATCGCCACCACGACAAGCCCGGCGCCGATCGCGTGGGCGGAGAAGAAGACCGGCGTCCACGCGGCGTTGAGCGCGATCTGGACCAGGAAGGCCGCGAGCGCCAGCCACCAGCCCATGCGGCTCGGCCCGGTGCGCGGCATCGCGCCGAGCAGCCGCCAGAGCGCGATTGCGATCATCGTGTAGAGGATCGTCCAGGCCACCGGGAAAACCCAGTCCGGCGGGTTGAACACCGGCTTGTTCAGGCTCGCGTACCAGCCGGGAATCTCGGCCTGGGTCGAGACCGAGCCGATCGCCGCGGTCGCCGCGATCGGCAGGATCGCCGCCGCGAGCCGGAGCCAGCGCGGTAGGGCGGAGCCTTCGGGGACCTGTGTGGCGGCGGCTGTCATCGTGATGGTCTCCGGGGCGTGCGGCTTGTCGGGGGCGGCGGCCCATGGCACGCGCCCCTCTCCATCCGCCGAGAATCGCCAGATGACACAGCCTTACGCGCCGCAGACACCGACGGATACACGGCGCGACGGAACGCCGGCTTTCGCGCGAAAGAGCCTTGCCGC
The DNA here is from genome assembly GCF_026540795.1 of Methylobacterium sp. GC_Met_2. NCBI lineage: Bacteria > Pseudomonadati > Pseudomonadota > Alphaproteobacteria > Hyphomicrobiales > Methylobacteriaceae > Methylobacterium > Methylobacterium sp. GC_Met_2. The sequence continues at coordinate 25,185 of NZ_JALNUM010000029.1, read as the reverse complement.
CCAGGCGATGGGCCGGATCGAACCCGAGACCCGGGCCGTGGTGATGCCGCTCCACGTCGCAACGACCTTCATCCGCGACCCCGACAATGGCTACAGCTCGGGCTACTGCTACGCCCGGCCCGACAACGCCACGGTGCGCGAGGCCGAATCCGTCCTGGCGATGCTGGAGGGGGCCGAAGCCGGCGCCCTGCTGTTCGGTTCCGGAATGGCGGCGGCGACCGCGGTGTTCGGCGCCCTCGAACCGGGCGACCATGTCGTCGCCGGCACCGTCATGTACTGGGCGCTGAAGCGCTGGCTACGCGAGGAGGCGCCCCGGCGCGGGCTGAGCCTGACCTTCGTGGACACGGACGATACCGAGGCGCTGCGCAGCGCGGTGCAGCCGGGAGAGACCAAGTTGGTCTGGATCGAGACCCCCGGCAACCCGCTCTGGACGGTCACCGACATTGCGGCGGCCGCGGAGATCGCCCACGCTGCCGGAGCGCGGCTCGCGGTCGATTCCACCGCCGCCTCGCCGGTCCACACGCGCCCGCTCGAACTCGGCGCCGATATCGTGATGCATTCGGCCACCAAGATCCTCAACGGTCATTCCGACGTCGTCGCGGGCGTGCTGGCGGGTGCGCGGGACGACGCGTTCTGGGCGCGGATCCGCGGGATCCGCGCGGGCAGCGGCGGGATCCTGGGGCCGTTCGAGGCCTACCTGCTGATGCGCTCGCTGCGCACCCTGCACCTGCGGGCGGCGGCGCAGTCCGCCGGCGCCCTCCGGCTGGCCGAACGCCTGCGCGGGCATCCGCGCGTGACCCACGTCCTCTATCCGGGCTTGGCCGACGATCCCGGGCATGCGGTCGCCCGACGCCAGATGCGGGACGGGTTCGGCTTCATGCTGTCGATCCGGGTCGCGGGTGGCGAGGCCGGTGCCATCGCGACGGCGGCGCACGTGCGGCTGTGGAAGCGCGCCACCTCGCTCGGAGGCGTCGAGAGCCTGATCGAGCATCGCGCCTCGGTGGAGGGTCCGGGCAGCCCCTGCCCGCCGGACCTGCTGCGCCTGTCCACCGGCATCGAGGATACGGACGACCTGTACGCGGATCTGGATCAGGCGCTGCGCGCGAGTCACACGGCGCTCTGACCAGTCCGTGTCGCGGAACTACGCGCGGCGGCTCGCTCGCTCAGGCAGCCTTCACGCTGCCGAGGAACGTGCCGACTTCCTGCGTCAGACTTTCGGAATGCCGCGACAGGCCCTGCGCCGCACTCAGAACCTGGGCGGCGGCCTCGCCGGTCCGGCTCGCTCCCGTGCGGACACCCGCGATGTTCCGGGTCACGTCCTCTGTGCCGCGGGACGCCTCCTGCACGTTGCGGGTGATCTCCCGGGTCGCCGCGCCCTGCTCATCCATCGCTGCGGCGACAGCCGTCGCGTAGCGCGACATCTCGCCGATGATCCGGCTGATCGCCGCGATCTCAACGACCGCCTCGTCGGTGGCGCTCTGGATCTCGCCGATCCGCTCACCGATCTCACCGGTGGCCTTCGCGGTCTGCTCGGCCAGTTCCTTGACCTCGCCGGCGACCACCGCGAAGCCCCGCCCGGCGTCCCCCGCCCGCGCCGCCTCGATCGTCGCGTTCAGCGCCAGCAGGTTGGTCTGGCTGGCGATGTTGGCGATCACGTCCACGAAGGTGGCGATGCGGCCAGCCGTGGAGGCCAGGCGGCGGACCGTGGCGCCGCTGCGCGTCGCGCCCTCGACCGCCTGTTCGGCGATCTGCGCCGAGTGGGTCACCTGCTCGACGATCTCCTGCACGGAGGCTGCCATCTCCTCGGTCGCGGATGCCACGGTCTGCATGTTGCCGGAGGTTTGCTCGGCAGCGCCGGCGACCGTCACGGCCTGCTGGGTGGCTTGGTCCGCCACGCCCGTCATGGTCCGGGCGGTGACCTCCATGTCGCCAGCCGCTTCCGCCAAGCTCAGGGTCAAGGCCGAAATCGTATCCTCGAAGCGTGAGGTGATCTGATCGAGCAAAGCGGCGCGGCGTGTCTTGGCTTCGGTCTCGACGGCGGCGGCTTCGTCGGTCGCCTGTTTGGCCACCATCGCATCCTTGAAGATCTGCACGGACCGGATCATCGCGCCGACCTCATCCCGCCGTTCGCCTCCGGTGACGGTCGCGGTCAGATCACCGGCGGCCAGCCGGCCCATCAGGGCAGTGGTGTGATCGAGGGGACGGATCACGCGGATCAACACGGTGCGCAGGCCGAACAGAAGGGCCAGGCCCGCGGCCACCAGGAAAGCGATCAGGATCAGTCTGGCCTGAGACGCCGCCTCCCGCGCATCCTCGTACTCGGCGCGCGTCGCCCGGAGTTGCAGGTCCGTCAGCTTCGACAGGGCCGCGACGGTCGGCGCCATCATCTGGTTGAGGCCGAGATGCGCCGTGCTGTAGCCGTCGAGGTTTCCTGCCCGGAGCCGCTCCAGGATTCCGGCAACGATCGCCGCGTTCCGATCGATCTGCGCCTGCATGTCGGCCGCCAGCCGCTTCTCCTCCGGCGTGAGCTTGGTTGCGAGATAAGCCGCCCATTGCTGGTTGAGGTTGGCCAAGCCGGCCTCGATGCGGCCCGCGGCCTCGTGGGGCTTGGCAGCCTGTTCCCGCACCTCGCGCGAGGCGTCGACGATCCGGTCGTAGTCCTCGCGGATGCCCAGAAACTGGCTGAGCGGCACCACGCGATCCTCGTACGCCGACCGGAGACTGTCGTTGCTGCCGGACAGGGCCAGCTGACCGATCACGACGGAAGCCAGCAGGAGGGTTCCGAGCAGGGTCAGCAGAACAATCAGTCGCCCTTTGATCGTATCGACCCTCATCATGTTCGCTCCCCCGACATAGACGTGATGCCATAGGGCCATACCGACCTGATTTCTAGTTTTTACAACATTCAAGCTGATATTTTATTGCGTGCTGTCTTGGTGATCACGCCATCACGCCACGCGAACCCAATATCAGTTTACTAATATCTATATTGTAAGCCCAAACGAGTATTTGTACATCTGGCATCTCCAGCGGACGGCAGCCGGGTCAGAGGGACTGTATCGCCCAATTCAGGCGCCCCCGAAGGGTGACACGGAGATCCGCGCGGCGCCGTTGCCGCTGGCGGGTGCCGAAAGGCAGATTGGCGCGTTCTGACCGGGTAGCCTTCCGCGGGCCTCCCTCTCTCGCGAGTCACGACCACCATGAAGCCGACGTCCTCCGCCCTTGCCGCCCTCCTGCTCGGCGTCATCGCCGGACCTGCCCGAGCCGACGCTGTTCCGGATCTTGATGTCGAGCAAACCTGCCGTTCGGCGCAGGTCGCCAACACGTCGATCAGCGATCAGGCCAATTACGACGGCTGCCTCCGCTCGGAGCGGGAGGCCAAGAAGGAGGCCGCTCGGCACTGGGACAACTACACCCCGGCGGCCAAGCGGCAGTGCCAGAACCAGTTCAAGGCGGGCGGCTACCCCTCCTACGTCGAGATGGTGACCTGCCTCGAACTCGCCTCGGGCACGGTCCCGACCCAGAGCAACGACGGCGGCGCGGCCGTCGGCGGCCCCGGGTCGCCGCGGGACGTGAAGGCGCAGCGGGAAGGCGGCGCCAACCTCACCAAGGAGCCCCCGGCGAGCCAGCGCACGAACCCCATGAAGGTGCTGGACGGCAAGTAGGCCGGCGGCCAGCCGCCGGCGTATGTCCTAGGCGCCGGCGCGCGAGCCGGCGAACGCGTGCTATGGGCCGAAGTCCAGCCCCTCAACACGCCGCCCGGATCCGTGAACGCCCTCGCCATCATCGCTCCGATCTTCGGGATCGTCCTGATCGGCTGGATCGCGGCGCTCGCGGGACTGCTCTCCGACAAGGTCAGCGAGGGCCTGTCGGAATACGTCTTCGCGGTCGCCGTGCCGGCACTGATCATCGCGACGCTGACGAAGCCGGGCATGAGCGGCACCGTGGCGTGGTCCTACTGGGTCTCGTATTTCGGCGGTGCCGGCCTGTCGTGGTTCGTCGGCACGCTGATCGCCCGGCGGCGCGCCGGGATCGAGCGGCGGGGCGCGATCCTGCACGGCTTCGCGGCGAGCCAATCGAACACCGTGTTCGTCGGCGTGCCGATGATCCTCCAGGCCTACGGCGAGGACGGCGCGTTCCCGCTGTTCATGCTGCTCGCCGTCCATCTGCCGCTGATGATGGGCAGCGCAACCTTCCTGATCGAGTCCGATTCCGGCCTGCCGATCCTGGCGCGGATCCGGGGCCTCGCCCTGGTGCTGCTGAAGAACCCGATCTTCGTGGCGCTCCTCGTCGGCATGGCCATGAAGAGCCTGGGTGTCACCCCCGCCGGGATGGTCCGATCCCTGATCGATGCCTTCGCGGGCACCGCCTCGACCTGCGCGCTGGTGGCACTCGGCGCCGGGCTGAAGCGCTACCGGGTTCTGTTCGATCTCAAGGGCGCGCTGGTGATCGCGCTGCTGAAGACTATTCTACACCCGCTGGCGGTGTGGGTCCTGGCCTTCCACGTCTTCAACATGCCTCCGGCCTATGCCGGGGTCGCCACGCTGTTCGCCGCCATGCCGGTGGGGATCAACGCCTACCTGCTGGCGGCCCGCTACCGGACCGAGACCGGAATGGTGGCGGCCTCCGTGCTGGTGTCCACCCTGCTGGCGCCGCTCACGACCCTGGCCTGGTTGAGGCTCCTCGGCCGGGCGTGACGACGGCGCCCCGGCGTCACCGCGCGCGTTGGACGACGGCCGGTGCGGGTCTACTGTGTCGCCAAGCGCGAGCCCGCGAGGCTCCACGCAACCCTGCAGGCGAGGATCCCCATGAACGCTCCGATGCGCCCCCCGGGCAGCGCCTCCCCCTCGGCCCCGGCCTCGGCGGCCTTCGTCTGGGACGATCCCTTCCTGCTGGAGGACCAGCTCACCGAGGATGAGCGGGCGATCCGCGACGTCGCCCAGAGCTTCGCGCAGGAGCAGCTCCTGCCCGGGATCGTCGAGGCCTACGCCACCGAGAAGACCGATCCGGGCCTGTTCCGGAAGATGGGTGAACTCGGCCTGCTGGGCGTCACCCTGCCGGAGGAATACGGCTGCGCGGGCGCCTCCTACGTGGCCTACGGCCTCGTCGCGCGGGCGGTCGAGGCGGTGGATTCCGGCTACCGCTCGATGATGAGCGTGCAATCCTCCCTCGTAATGTACCCGATCCACGCCTACGGCTCGGAGGCGCAGCGCCAGAAATTCCTGCCGAAGCTCGCCTCGGGCGAGTGGATCGGCTGCTTCGGCCTGACCGAGCCCGATGCCGGCTCGGACCCGGCCGGCATGAAGACCAAGGCGGAGACAATCGACGGTGGCTACCGGATCTCGGGGGCCAAGATGTGGATCTCGAACGCGCCCTTCGCGGACGTGTTCGTCGTCTGGGCGAAGTCCGAGGCCCATGAGGGCGCGATCCGCGGCTTCATCCTGGAGAAGGGCATGAAGGGCCTGTCCACCCCGACCCTCAAGGGCAAGCTCAGCTTACGCGCCTCCACCACCGGCGAGATCGTCATGGAGGGGGTCGAGGTCGGCGCGGACGCGCTGCTGCCCAACGTCTCCGGGCTGAAGGGGCCGTTCGGCTGCCTCAACCGGGCGCGCTACGGCATCTCCTGGGGCGCGATGGGCGCCGCCGAGGATTGCTGGCATCGGGCGCGCAGCTACACGCTGGAGCGCAAGCAGTTCGGCCGGCCCCTGGCGCAGACGCAGTTGGTCCAAAAGAAGCTCGCCGACATGCAGACCGAGATCGCGCTGGGCCTCCAGGCGTCGCTCCGGGTCGGCCGGCTGATGGACGCGGGCAAGATGGCCCCGGAGATGATCTCACTGATCAAGCGCAACAATTGCGGCAAGGCGCTCGACATCGCCCGCACGGCCCGCGACATGCACGGTGGCAACGGCATCATGGGCGAGTATCACGTGATGCGCCACGCCCAGAACCTCGAGACGGTCAACACCTACGAGGGCACGCACGACGTCCACGCGCTGATCCTGGGGCGGGCGCAGACGGGGTTGCAGGCGTTTTTCTGAGGGGGTGACGGGTCGTTCTTTCGCTGCGGGTACGATTGTTCACGCATCGCCGGTTCAGACGCGCGCTCCTCCCCTTGCGGCTACGATCTTCAAACGTCTCTCTTTGGAAAGCAGACGCGCCAACTCCGCGCGTCTGCTTTCCGACCAAAATGTGTGAATCCGGTAGCCCCTTGCGGGGAGGGGAAAAATGCCGGCCGGGTTTGCTGGCGCGAACGCCTCAACCGTCTGCCGGAGCGCGAATGCCCAGATTCTCAGCGAGGCGGACGAGATACCCGTCCGGATCCTGCACGAGGCATTCCCGCTGGCCGTGTTCCACGTCTCCGACCCGATACCAAGCCGCGCTCGGCGCCTCGAACAGCGGCCAGCCCGCTGCTTCGAGCGCAGCGAGGACCGGATCCAGCGGCTCGATCATCGTCTGCAGATTCATGCCCCGGCCAAGCGGATAGTCCAGCGCGGCGGCTTCCCAGCTGCCGTTGCGTTGGCACAGCATGATCTGCGCGGCGCCGCGCGTCAGGAAGGCGAAGCGCGCGGCCGGGCGATCGTACGCGACCGCGAAGCCGAGCAATCCGCACCAGAAGCGCAGGCTCGCATCGAGATCGGTCACGGACAGCTCCGGCACAAGCGCTCCGATGCCACCCTGCGGCGCACCGCCCGAGCCGGGGGATCGCGCCCGAGCGGCCGGATCGGTCAGGGTTTTCACGTCAGACATCGGACCGCTCCGGAACGGCCGCATCGGGGGCCGAACGCGATCCTACCGCGATTCGCCGCCATGTCGGCTCATTCCCCGCCCTCATCCCCGGCGAGCGACCATTCCAGCACCCGGGCGAGATGGTCGTAGGACCCGTACTGGCTCGCGTATTGCGGATAGGGCCGGGCCGTGTAGGCCGCCTCCCCGGTCATGAACCGCGCGATCAGGCCCCGCAGCCGCTCGGCATGCTCGGCGACGATCGCGGCGACGTCGCGCGTCTCGCCCCGGGGCGGCTTGACCGGCAGCGGCAGGAACGGTTTCCGGCCGCCCGAGGCGTGGATGTAGAGCAGGTCGGGCGGCGCCTTGACCTTCGGCAGATCCGCGAAGGCACCGTGCATCAGCATCGCCGCCTCCAGGGTCAGCTGCGGCGAGAACCCCGAAAAGATCATCTTCGCCGAGGGCGGGGCACCGGTCTTGTAGTCGACGATGCAGGCGCTGCCGTCCGGGCGCAGCTCGATCCGGTCGGCCCGCGCGCGCAGCGTGAAGCTCTCGCGGCCCATCGGGATCACCCAGCGGCCCGACACCTCCGGATGGATCTGGCTCAGGCCGGGCCGGCGCTGCGCCTCCCAGTCCAGATAGGCGCCGGCCATACGCTGGTAGCGCGGCCACCACTCGGCGTAGAGGTTCGGGTACTCCGCCTCGATCTCCGCGAAGGCGTTCAATGCGAGATCGAACAGCCGCTCCGTGGCATCCCGGGGTAGGTCCCGCGGATGGCGGCGGGCGAACTCGGCGAAGACCTCGTGCACCAGGGAGCCGCGGGTGGCGACGCCCGGCGCCGCCGCCAGCGGGTCCAGGGGATCGAGCCCGAGGACGTGGCGGGCGAAGATGCTGTAGGGGTCGCGCACCAGCGTCTCGATCTCGGTGACGCTGAGCGAGCGCGGGAACAGGGCCGGATCCGGCTTGGGCGCGGGCCGCTTCAGCCGCGGCTGCGGCGGGGCGGCGTCGAGCCGGGCGGCGAGGCCGGCAAGACGGCGGCCCGCCACGAGCACCGCGTCCCAGTTCGTATCCCCGGCCAGCGCGCGCAAACGCTGGATCAGCCGCGACGGCACGGTCGGCGCGCCCTCGCGCTTCAGCGCCCGCGTGATCACCGCGTCCCGGCAGCCTAGCGCCTGCACGAAGTCGTGCGCCATCTGGCCGATCCGCCGCTCGGGCGGGTTGAGGCCGACCCGCTCGCGCATCGGCCGGTTGAGGAACGCATCGGTCAGGGTGCGCACCGGCCAGACGCCCTCGTCGAGGCCGCCGAGCACCACCCGGTCCACCGAGAGCAGGCGCGCCTCCAGCAGGCCGAGGATGCGCAGCCGCGGATGCGGCGCCTCGCCCGAACAGGCGACCACCCGCTCCCGGGCGAGCGACGTGAAGAAGGTCGCGTAATCGTCGAACCGACCAGGCATCAGGCCGGGCTCGGCCAGTTCCAGGTCGTCGAACAGGGCGTCGAGGCAGGACAGGGAGCCGTCCGACTCGGCCTCGGGGGCGTCCTCCGGCCCGGAAACCAGACGGTCGCAGGCCTCCCGGTGGCGGGCGGCCGTGGTCACCAGATCGCAATCCTCCGCGCCGTCCGGCCCCGGGAAATCCTGGAACACGTGGTCGAGCCGATCGAGCAGGTCGGCGGCGAGGTCCCAGTCGATGTCCTTGAGGCGTCGCTTGGCCCGGGGCCGGTGCTCCGGCGGCCCGGCGCGCTCCGCGGCGAGCGCATTGCGCAACCCCGAAAAGCCCGGCGCCGGGACCGGGCCGCGCAACAGGCCGATCTCCAGGGCCGCCGTGCCCCGGACCACGTCGGCGCGCGGCAGGCCGAGCTGGGCCATCGGATGCGAGAGCAGCGCGATCAGGCGGGCCGGGATCGCGTCCGCCTGCTCGCGGGCAAGGTCGGCGGCGAGTTCGGCGGCCAGCCGCGCCAGACGTCCGGCCGGGCTTCCGGCCAGCGCCAGGCCCGCCGAATCCTCCGCCACGATGCCCCAGCGCAGCAATTCCACAGCCACCCGACCGGCGAGCCCCCGGTCCGGTGTGACCAGGGCCGCGGTGGCGCCGGGCGTCTGGAGGGCCTCGCGCAGCGCCACGGCCGCGATCAGCGCCTCTTCCCGCTCGTCGGCGGCCTCGACCAGCGCCAGCCCGTCGAGGCCGAGGCGGGCGGTGGTGTCGCGCTCGGACGGGTCGAGCGCCGCCCAGGCGTCCGTGGTGTCGGCCGGCCGCAGCGCCTGCGACAGCAGGGCGGCCCGGGCCACCTGCCCGGGATCGGGTTCGCCGAGGGCGACGATCTCGCTGCGGGCGAGGTTCAGATTGTCCGGCCCAAGCAGCCGGTGCGGCACCGCCTGCGGGTGGCCGTGGGCGATGATCCGCGAGAACCCCTCGCCGGTGTCGATACCGTCCCAGCCGGCCGCGTCGAGATCGAGGTCGAGACCGGGCAGCACTACGGCACCGCGGGGCAGCTTCGCCACGGCGGCGATCAACCGGGCGGTGGCGGGGACAGAACCCAGCGACCCGGCCACGATCACCGGATCCTGCGTGCCGCCGCGCGACAGGCGCCGCTCTTCCGCCAGGATAAGGCCGCGGGCACGCGCGACGGGATCGGCGAGTCCCCGCTCGGCGAGCAGCCTCGGCCAGTTCTCGGCGGCGATCTTCACGAAATCGAGGGTCAGGCCGAAATAGCGGGAATACTCGGCCTCCACGGCGGCGCCGATCTCCGACCAGGGCAGACCCTCGACGGTGAGTGCGTCCATCAGCCGTTCGAGGTCGCCCGCGAGACCGATGGCGTCGGCCGGGGAGGACGGGACGAGGAACGGCACCTCGGCGTCCAACGGCAGGAGGGTGCGATCCACCGTCCTGGCCCAGGCCTGGACGAGGCGGGCGAGGATCAGCCGGCGCTCCAGCGGGGCCATCGGGGCGCTGAGCGGGTCGGCATTCGCCTCCAGCAGCGGCTCGGCGGCGAGGTCGAGTTCCGCTTCGTCGGCCTCGCCGAGCGGGATCATCCTGGGCAGCAGGGTGGCCTGGCCGGGGGCATCGCGGCCGAGCCTTTCGGCCAGGATGGCGGACAGCGCCCGGGTGGCGCGGCGGGTCGGCAGGTAGAGGGTGACGGCAGCCAGCGCCAGCGGATCGTCCGCCACCGGCCCGACGAGCCGGCCGGACAGCAGCGCCTCGGCCAGCGTCGGCAGGAACGGGACGCCGCGGGTGATGGTGAAGACGGCCTGTCGAGCGGGCATGCCCGGGGTTCTACGCCCACGGCGAGGCTACGGACAGGGGGCGATGGGGGATGAGGTGAGGAATCAAGGCGCTTAGCCGGAGCATGTCCGGACGGAACGTCGCCGCCGCGCCCCCTCCCCCGCAAAGGGCAGAGGGAGAGCGTCGCGATCTTATTGGGACGCTTTCAGCTCTTGGCTGCCGCCGCGCCATACCCCGCACGCCGGCCGAACACCACGCCCGAGGTCAGCCCCGAGCCGCCCGGATAGCCGTTGAAGAAGACACCGCCCACCATCTCGCCGCAGGCGTAGAGGCCGTGAATGGCGCTGCCGTCCTCCCGCTTCACGCCACCGTCGTCGCCGACCTCGACGCCGCCGTAGGTGAAGGTGATGCCGCCGGTCACCGGATAGGCCTTGAACGGCCCGGTCTCGATCGTCTGAGCCCAGTTCGACTTCGGCAGCGCGAGTCCCTTCGTGCCCCGCCCGTCCTTCACGGTCGGGTCGAACGGCATCGCCTGGTCCACGGCGGCGTTGAACGCCGCGACCGTCCGCTTCGCCCCATCCCTGTCGATGCCGTCGAGCATGTCGAGGAGCCCGTCCAGCGTCTCGGATTCGACGAAATGCGCGTCGTGGAACCGGTACTCGCTGTAGAGCAAGTGATCGACCTTGGCGTCGAAGATCTGCCACGCCACGTGGCCGGGCTGTTCCATGATGGCGCGGCCGAACTGGGCGTAGGTGTAATTGCGAAAGTCCTTGCCCTCGTCGACGAACCGCGCGCCGTTCGCGTTGAGCATCAGCCCCAGGAAGTAGCAGATCTTCCGGTAGTGCTTGCGCTCACCGTGGGGCAGGTCGAGGTTGCCGTAATCCGGAGTGTGCAAATCCATCGGCGTGGCGTGGCAGCCGCCATAGAATCCGTGCGCCTTCGCGCCCAGCGCCAGCGCCATCTCCAGCCCATCGCCCTGATTGTGCGGTGTGCCGCGGACCCGGGCCTTGTCCCAGCCCTCGCCGATGTAGCGTGTCCGCAGCGCGGCGTTCGACTCGAAGCCGCCGCAGGCCAGCACAACCGCTCTCGCGCGGACGTCACCCTGCGGTGTCTGCACGCCGACGACCCGCCCATCCTCGGCGATCAACCCCGTGGCCGGGCAGCCATAGCGGATCTCGCCGCCGGCTTTGGCGAAGGCCTCAAGCTCCGCCCGGGCAAGGCCAAAACCCTCATCGTGCGTGGCCAGCGTCAGGCCGCCCCAGAACACGAAGCGGCCGTCCTTTTCGAAGGACTGGCGGGAATAGATCGGCTCGAACTTCACACCCTGCGTGCCGAGCCAGCGCAACGCTGCGCCACTCTCGTCGATCAGGATGCGCTGCTCGCGCGAGAGCGGCCGCCCATCGTTGAAGCCGAGGAGATCCCGCTCGAACGTTTCAGCCGTGTAGGCGCCGAAATCGGTGCGCGGCAGGCGGGGATCCTCCGGATCGGCCAGCAGCGGGATCAGATCGTCGTTGCCCTCGTACACGAAGCGCATGGCACCGGCCGTGTAGGCCGTATTGCCACCCGCCAGATCCTGCTCGGCCTTCTCGATCATCAGCACCGAGGCGCCGCGCTCAAGGGCCGCGAGGCCGGCGCTCATGGCGGCATTGCCCGAGCCGACCACCACCACATCCCATTGCGCATCGCCCGCGTGCTGCATCGCCGTCTCCCCGCCGCTCATCCTCGATGACGCGATTGTATACTCTTGTATGCAATCTGTCGCAAGCGTTCCGGCGGCCGGTCTTTCAGGGTAAGGCCGAGCCGGAGGAGAGCCGCGGATGAAGGCGAGCGAGACGGAGCGGCTCAGCGGTGCCGGCGCCTATGAGCGCCTGCTGCGGGCGATCGAGGAGGGCGAGCTCGCGCCGGGCAGCCGCCTGCGCGAAGCCGAACTGGCGGAGCGCTTCCAGATCAGCCGGACGCCGGTGCGCGAGGCGTTGGGGCGGCTGGAGGCGCAGGGGCTCGTGGCCCACGAGCCGCACCGGGGTGCCAGCGTGGCGCAGCTCGATTATGGGCAGGTCAGCGAACTCTACGACATGCGCGAGGTGCTGGAAGGGACGGCAGCCCGCCTCGCGGCGATCCACGCCAGCGCGGTCGAGACCGAGATTTTGGAGGAGATGGTCGCCCGGGACCAGGCTTTGCTCGGTGACGCGCCGGCGCTCGCCCGGACCAACCGCCTGTTCCATCGGCAGATCCACGGGGCGGCGCGCAACCGCTTCCTGCAGGGCACCCTGGAGACGATGCGCCTGTCGCTGGTGCTGCTGCCGGGCGCCACCACCCTGGCGGCCCCCGACCGCGCCGCGGATTCACTCGCCGAGCACGCCGCGATCGTGGCGGCGATCCGCGCTCATGACGGCGACGCCGCGGAGGCTGCGGCGCGCGCCCATATCCGGGCTGCCTTCAAGGCCCGGATCCGGATCTGGCAGGAGAGCTGAGCAGCGTCGTGGTTTCGAAAGGTCGAGACCTTTCGCGGGTCCAGGGCAGAGCCCTGATGAACGTCTCAGGGCGAGATATCTCAGGATTTTGCCTAAGACCCCGCCAAAGGGAACGCCCTTTGGAAATCCAGATGTCGGGTCGAACGGGCGCTCAGGCGCGGGCGGGGATACGCTCCACCTGTGATTGCCCACGGAACAGGCTGAGCGTCGCGACGATCCCGCAGGCAGCGGCCGCCATCAGCCAGTAGCTCGGCGAGGCCCGGTCGCCGGTCTTCTCGATCAGGAAGGTCGAGACCATCGGGGTGGCGGTGCCGAACAGAGCGGTGGCGAGGCTGTAGGCCAGCGAGAAGCCGCTCGCCCGGACATGGGCCGGCACCACCTCGGAGAGCGAGACCACCATCGCGCCGTTGTAGACGCCGAAGAAGAACGAGAACCACAATTCGACCGCGAGCATCTTGCCGAAGGTCGGGTCCGCCACCAGCCAGTGCAGGGCCGGGTAGGTGGTCAGCAGCGACAGGGTCGAGATCGTCAGCAGTACCGGCTTGCGGCCGATCGCGTCGGAGAGCGCACCGCCCACCGGCAGCCAGATGAAGTTGGTGATCGCCACGCACAGCGTCACGATCAGGCTGTCGGTCTCGGTGAGCTTGAGGACAGTCTTGCCGAAGGTCGGGGTGTAGACGGTGATCATGTAGAAGGTCACCGTCGTCATCGTGCTCAGCATCATGCCGAGGAGCACGATCCGCCAGTTGGCCGCGACCGTGGCCAGGATCTCGCGGGTGCCGGGGTGATGGGTGCGCTTGGCGAAGGCCTGCGTCTCCTGCAGCGAGCGCCGGATGAAGAAGATGAACGGCACGATCAGGCAGCCGATGAAGAACGGGATCCGCCAGCCGAAATCGCCGATCTGCTGCTTGGTCAGGACGGCGTTCAGCCCGTAGCCGATCAGCGCGGCGAACATGATCGCCACCTGCTGGCTCGCCGACTGGAACGCGGTGTAGAAGCCCCGTCGCTGCGGCGTGGCGATCTCGAACAGGTAGATCGAGACGCCGCCGATCTCGACGCCCGCCGAGAACCCCTGGAGCAGCCGGCCGACCAGCACGATCAGGGGCGCCGCGACGCCGATCGTGTCGTAGCTGGGGCAGAAGGCGATGAGCACCGTGCCGCTGGCCATGATGGCCAGGGTGATGATCAATCCCTTCCGGCGGCCGATGCGGTCGATATAGGCGCCCAGCACGATCGCCCCCAGCGGGCGCATCAATGCGCCGAGCCAGAACGTGCCGAAGGTCAGCATCAGCTCGGTGGTCTCGTTGCCCGAGGGGAAGAACGCCCGCGAGATGTAGCTGGCGTAGAACCCGAACAGGAAGAAGTCGAACATTTCCAGGAAGTTGCCGCTCGTCGAGCGGAGGATCGCGCCGATCCTGGACTTGAGGGTCGCCTCGACGGCGCCTGGATCACCGGCCATGGTCTACGCTCCCTATGAGGCCGGTCAGACCCCGATCCACTTCATCGCGATGATCGTGCCCGTCACGGTGAGCGCGCCGCCGATGCGGGTCGCGATCTGCGCGAAGGGCATCAGCGCCATCCGGTTCGCCGCCGTGAGGATCGCGACATCGCCGGTACCGCCCTGGCCGCTGTGGCAGGCGTTCACGATGGCGGTCTCGATCGGGTACATCCCGAGCCAGCGCCCGACGAAGAAGCCCGTCACCATCAGCGTCGCCACGGTCGACACGATGGTGATCAGGTTCACCAGCGTGAACGCGGCCATCAGCTCGTGCCAGGGGGTGAGCGCCACGCCGATGGCGAAGAGCAGCGGGTAGGTCATCGAGACCTGCACGAACTTGTAGACTACGAAGCCGCCGGCCTGGAGATGGGGCGACACCGCGCTGGCAAGCTTGGCGAACACCGCCAGGAACAGCATCGCCACGGGCGCCGGCAGGCCGACCAGGTGGTGGGCCATGACGCCGAGCAGGTAGAGCGTGATGGCGGTCAGCCCCGCCGCGCCGATCGTGGCGGGATCGATCTGGCCCCGCGCCGCCTCGGACTTGGCCTGCGCGTCGCTGGACTTGAGGCCGTCCGAATCCGGCTGGAGCCGTCCCTCGCCGGTGAGGTGGGGGTAGCGCTTGCCCACCGAGTTCAGGGTACCCGCGAAGATGATCGCGGTGAGCGACCCCAGCATCACCGGCGGCAGGACCTGGGCGAAGATCACGCCCTGCTGCTGGCCGAGGATCGCCGCGTAGCCGATCGAGAGCGGGATCGCGCCCTCGCCGACGCCCCCGGCCATGATCGGCACCACGATGAAGAAGAAGGTCTTGTAGGGGCCGAGGCCGAGCAGCGTGCCGACCAGCGTCCCCACGATGGCCGCCGCCACCGAACCGGTCGCCAGCGGCGCGAAGATCTTGAGGAAGCCCTTGATCAGGACCTCGCGGTCCATGCCCAGGATCGAGCCGACGATGATCGTGGCGATGTAGATGTAGAGGAAGTTGGTGAACTTGGTGAAGTCTGTGATCGCCTTCACCATCTGCGGTGGGACGAGCGCGTAGTAGACGAGCGCCGAGGGGATGAAGGTCGCGAAGATTGCGCCCGCGCCGATGTTCCGGAGGATCGGGATGCGCTTGCCGATTTCCGCGCAGGTGAAGCCGCCCATCACCAGCACGGCGATCATGGTCGGCCCATCGGGCTTGATCTCGCCCTCCTGGACCAGGATGACGATCAGCGCCGCCAGGATGACGTAGACCGGCAGCGGTATGATGCCGATCTTGGTGTCGACGAGGCGCCACCAGCGATCCGGCCAGAACCGGGCCGCGCGCCTGTCCTCGACGCGTGTCTCGACCGCTGACGGGATCGGCCTTGGCGAGGCGGTGCTGGTCATGGACGTCCCCCCGGATGCCTCTCGGCGCGTCGGCAAGTCATAGCCTCCGCGCATGATTTCGCGCCGGCCGATGACCGTCGCGTCACGTCACGACCCGCACAGCCGGCGGAAATAAAGTGACATTCGGCGTATCAGCGCGGACGGAGGGCGGCAACGCGCTGCCGGGAACAAAGCGCCCGACCTGTTCCGCGGGTGGGGATTAAGGGCGCACGCACCACGCGGGCGACACAAGCCGCCGGGTTCTTCACGGCACGCGGACGCTCACCCGAGCGAGACCCGTGTCCACGAAGAAAGGCCCGGCGCAGAGCCGGGCCCGATTGTCGTTGGCGTCGGCGGGAGTTCCCCCGCCATTGCAGGGGATCAGAAGTCGCGCTGGACGCGCAGGCGAACCGAGGGGACGGAGTCCTGGGTCACCGTCCGCGGCACGAACGTTCCGGCGTTGATCCCGGCGACGTTGCTGTAGGCCGTCGGGCTCTTGTCCTTGTCGATCACCCGACCGTTCTTGACGCCGATCTGCGTGTAGTAGCCCTCGACGCCGATATCGAGATCCTTGACGGGCGACCAGATCAGGCTCGCGCCGGCGACGATCTGATAGGTGTTCCGCAGCGCCTCGCTCAGGTTGTAGAACCGCGTACCAGGGGCGCCGACCGCAAGCGAGCCGCCGATATTGGCCAGGGACGAGGCCACACCCTGGGCGGCGCGGGCGCTCTGCGAGAAGCTCTGCTCGCCGTAGCTGGAGAACACGGCCGAACGCCATTCCGGCGTCCAGTAGTGCAGGTAGGACCCGACCACCGTGAAGCTCTGCGAGGTCTGCAATTGCCCGGTGAATGGGTTGATCGTCGCGTCGGAGAAGAACTGGTTGAACTTCTGGCCCTGAAGGGTGGCCGTGGTCTGCGTGTATGAGCCGGTGAACGCGGAGTAACCGGTATAGAGCTGCGCGCCCTCGCCATAGGCACCCTGCAGATACAGAGCGTCGCCCGGCGCGATGAACGGTGCGTTGACCTTCAGGCCACCCTGAACAGCCCACCCCTGGGTGTTCCGGGCATGCGCAATCGGAGCGATCGGCTGACCCGACGCCTGACTCTCGTTGCCGACGTTGAGTTCGTGGGTCGCGGCGGAGAGCTGGGCCGAACCCCAGGCCTGATCAAGGCGTAGCGCACCGACGAAGTCGGGGAGGCGCGTCCGCTGGATGGTGTCGACGTAGCCGTAGCCGGTCGGGAGGCCGCGGGTGTTGTAGGTGATGAAGACCGGCGTCGGCTGGTTGGTGACCGCCAGGACCGCCACACCGCCGATCCCGCCATTCGTGGTGACGCCGACACTGTAGGGCGAGAAGATCGGGGTGCGGCGGTAGATCGGGTCTTCGACCGACAGCGTCGCCGACAGGCCGTTTCCAAAGGCGGCCGTGTAGGCCAGCAGGTTCGTGGAGGCGACATCCGATCCCGCGGAAGCGCCGGCGAACTCGAAATCATGCGCGTAGAAATCGAAGAACGAGGAGGCGCGACCGGCGGTCAGACCCGCGAACTGGATGAACGCCTTGTCGACATTCACGAACTGCGAGTCGCGGCCGAAGCTGTCGTTGCCGAGGCCGGGATAAGCTTGGCCGATGCGCTGCTGGGTGCCGGACTGACCGACGCCGGAATAGCCGGTGCGTGCGCCGGCATCGAGGCGGGTGAAGGCGCGCAGCGTACCGTAGGCGGTCTGGGTGCGGGCATCGAGGTTGATGCGCATCCGGCCCTGGTAGCCCGACGTGTCGCCGTTGCCGGTCCCGCGCGAGTTGCTGGTCATGTACCCGCCCTCGAACCGGGCGCGGCCCGAGATGCGCAGGCAGGTGTCAGTACCGGGAATGTAGAAGAAGCCGGCACCGTAGGCGGTGCAGACGCGGACGTACTCGATCGGCACCGCCTTCTTGACCGGAAGATCGGCGGCGTGCGCGGCACCCACCGCCGCGAACGCGGCGGCAGAACCGAGCAACGAGCTCTTCAAGAGCTTCATAGATATCTCCAAGGCTTCGAGACCCGATATCGCTATCCACGCAGTCTATCACTGCGCTAACAGCTTATTTTTTGCACAACTCGCCTCTTGAGGGCGAAGCCGTTCGGGATCTCGAGGTCGAGATGCACCGATGCGTGAGCACATTGTGCAAACGAGGCCGCATCCGCAACTTTGATCGAAGATAAACAATAGTGTCGGTGGGGAGCGTTGCATGCTTGCCACAAAATTAAGACTTATATTAAAACGCGGCAAATTTCTGCTTTAGCGATTTCTGATAATATCCAATGACGTACTATTTTATCTGTCTTTGTTAGAACGGCGGAGGAGTAATTGAGGTGGCAATTGTTGTGTCGCAGTTTACGGTGCGCCCGAACCGTGACGCTGCGGTCGTGGCGCCGCCGATCCGCACCCTATGCGGGCATCGCCCACCGCTACGCACAACCGAATTGGAAAAGGTGTCGCCACCGCGGATCCACTGCGGACTGCGTAGCGACTCTGATTCTCGGCCGGATCGCGGCGCGACCGCGCTTTGCGTCAGAAATGCTCGGATCGGGCGCCTGGGCGGCCACCCCTTGGAACCACGGCTCGGCTCACCTTGCGCCGAGGGGCAAACGCCACCGGGCCGCCAAAGCGGCCGGCCTGGGCGAGGAATCCGACAGGCATCATCGAGGATGGCTGCCCCGCGCCGCGCCAGTCCGCGCACACACGGAAAGTCCGGGTCGCAACGCCAGCGCCCAGCAGCGGCGGGGATTTGCGCCGCGCAGGCCGGGTCCCGCGCACGGCGCCACGGGCCGCAAGGCGGCGCGGATGCGCTCTGCCTGACCTTCGGTAGGCACGGGATCGTCGAACCGCCCGGCGCAACAAAAAAGGCCCGGCCGAAGCCGAGCCTTGAGCTGTGATGGATGAGGCAAGCGGCCGGGGCGGAAGCCCCGGCGCCTGGGATCAGAAGTCGCGCTGGACGCGGAAGCGGACCTGCGAGACCGAGTCCTGCGTGGCGGTACGGACCGCGAAGGTGCCGTTGTTGATGCCGGCGATGTTGGCGTAGGCGGTCGGGCTCTTGTCGAGGTCGATTGCCCGGCCGTTCTTCAGGCCGATCTGAGTGTAGAACGCCTCGACGCCGATATCGAGATCCTTGACCGGCGACCAGATGATGCTGCCACCCGCCACGAACTGGTAGGTGTCGCGCAGCGCCTGGCTCAGCTGGTAGAACCGGGTGCCGGGCGTGCCGACGGCGTTGGCGCCGAACGGGTTGCTGCCGGCCAAGCCGCTCACGAGGTTGTAGATCGCGCCCTGGGCGAGGCGCGCGCCCTGCGAGAAGCTCTGCTCGCCGTAGGAGCCGAAGAAGGCCGAGCGCCATTCCGGCGTCCAGTAGTGCAGGTACGACGCGACCGCCGTGAAGCTCTGCGAGGTCTGCAGCTGGCCGGTGAACGGGTTGATGGTCGCGTCCGAGAAGTACTGGGCGAACTTCTGACCCTGGATGGTCGTGGTGCTCTGGGTGTACGAGCCGGTGTAGGCGGAGTAGCCGGTGTAGAGCTGCGCGCCGTCGCCGTAGGCACCCTGCAGGTACAGGGCGTCGCCCGGGGCGATGAACGGCGTGTTGATCTTCAGGCCGCCCTGCACCGCCCAAGCCTGAACGTTGCTCGTATGGGCCGGGACGACGATCGGACCGGTGCCGGTGCTGGCGGCGGTGGAGAGGTTGCCGACGTTCAGCTCGTGGGTGGCGGCCGAGAGCTGAGCCGAGCCCCAGGCCTGATCGAGGCGCACGACGCCGACGAAGTCGGGCAGGCGCGAGCGCTCGATGCTGTCGACGTTGCCATACCGGCCCGGGCCGACGAAGACCGGGGTCGGCTGGTTGGTCACACCGAAGTTCGAAACGGCGCCGGTGTTGACCGTCGCGGAGATGTTGGTCGGCGAGAAGATCGGGGTGCGGCGGAAGACCGGGTCTTCGATCGAGATCGTGGCCGACAGGCCGTTGCCGACCGTGGCGGTATAAGCCAGCAGGTTGGTCGAGAACACGTCCGAACCGGCCGTCGCGCCGGCGAACTCGAAATCGTGGGCGTAGAAGTCGAAGAACGAAGAGGCGCGACCGGCGGTGAGCCCGGCGAACTGGATGAACGCCTTGTCGACGTTCATGTACTGCTGGTCGCGGCCGAAGCTGTCGGTGCCGATGCCGGCATAGGCCTGGCCGATACGCTGCTGGGTGCCGGAGGTGCCGACGCCGGAGTAACCGGTACGGGCACCGGCATCGAGGCGCACGAAGGCGCGCAGGGTGCCGTAGGCGGTCTGGGTGCGGGCATCGAGGTTGATGCGCATCCGGCCCTGGTAGCCCGACGTGTCGCCGACGCCGTTCTGGCGCGAGTAGCTGGTCTGGTATCCGCCCTCGAACCGGGCACGGCCCGAGACGCGCAGGCAGGTATCGGTGCCGGGGATGTAGAAGAAGCCGGCGCCGTAGGCGGTGCAGACGCGGACGTATTCGATCGGCACGGCCTTCTTGACCGGCAGATCGGCGGCGTGCGCGGCGCCTACCGCCGCGAACGCAGCAGCCGACCCGAGCAACGAGCCCTTCAAGAGCTTCATCGATATCTCCAAAGCTTCGAGACCCAATAATGCGGACGTGCCCGGTTGACCGGATCTAGCCGCACGTTTTGTAGATTTGGCCTGCGTCTTGGGCGGCAGGCTCTTGCGGGCTCTCGCTTGGCGATGCCCCCGTGCACACTCACCATGTGCGAACGGGTTACGGGCGGCAACGTGGATTCTCGCTTATGGCCCCGGTTCCGACTGCATGTTGCCTGCTGGCAACAATTTCGGAGCGCATTGGCCACTAACCGGCGTCCGGAGCCCGGTTTCGCGCGAATTTTTAGAGCGTCTTTGGACTCGAATAGCCCGGCGCCCGTATTCGCGCGCCGGACGAATCGCGCACAGGGCCTCCTGCAGCCGTGGTTGCTGCTGGCCCTGCGCGCGACAGCCGCGTTACATTGCCGGCTTACATGGGCGGGGTCAGGCCGTCCTTGCCGACGGCGACCCGGCGGGCCGTCAGATGGCCGTCGTCTTCGCGCGCGACGAGCACGAAGGCCCGCGCACCCGGTGTGAGGGCCGAGGCGTCGGCCGGCGCGAAGCTGACGACGGGCGCCTGCGGCGGCACCAGGATCTGGAGGGACTGGCCCTTGCCATAATCCACCGTCAGCGTCCGCTCGGCTCCGCCGCCGCTCGCCGTCACGGTACCGTTGGTCATCGCGCTCTTCACCCGGGGGGCGTCGGGCGCGGTCGAACGCGCGTCGGCCTTCACGGTGCCGTTGGTCATCGCACTCTTCACCCGGGCGCCGCCGGCCGTGTGGTCCGCGATCATGTCCCAGTCGTAATGCCCCTCGCCGGTGCCGCGCATCGCCTCGGGGAACAGAACGACTTCCAGTGCCACCGGGGGCTGGCCCTTGGTGGCCGTGCCGATGAACACGCCGTCCTTGATCTGATCGAGGCTCGCCGGGATGACCCACGAGACCTTCGCGTCCGCCGGCAGCGCGACCACCTCGGACTTGCCGTCGACGGTCTTCAGCGTGAAGCCACCCTGCTCGACCGCCTCGACCGTTCCCCGCAGGCGTTCCACCTTCGGGGCCGCCTGCGCCCCCGTTGTGACAGCCAGAAGGCTCATGAGGGCGAGCGTCGTGAACTTAGCCATGTAGGGTCCTCTTGTTGCCGCCGGGATTGTCGCGACCGGCAGCACGTGGGGCAGCGTGCGGTGCATTCAGCCCCTGGAGGCCTGTGACACGCACGCTCGCTTATCGCGCTTACGCCCGGGCCGGTTACATGCCCCCGCCTGCCCCAGCCGGTTCAAGTACGGAGCGGCCGCCGCTTCAGCAGCCGTTTCGACAGCCCGGTACCGGGCCACGACATCGGCTCCGAAGTCCGAGAGGCGTGCACCGCCTCCGGCCCGTCCGCCGGTCTGCGCCTCGACCGCCGGGCGGCCGAAACCGGTGTTCATCGCCTCGACCAGCAGCCATGCCCGTCGATGCGACATGCCCAGGGCACGGCCGGCGCCGGCACTGGACCCGTGCTCGGCGATCAGTTCGAGCAACCGAACTTTGCCGGGACCAAGCCGGTGCCCGGGTCCCAGATCGATACGGATGCTCAAGCGCGGCCCTGCATCGGGCTTGCGCGCCGGGGACGGGTCGGCCGTCTCGGTCAGGCGGGCAGCACCAGCAGGGCGAGGCCCGCCATCGCGACGCCGGCCCCGAGGACCGGCGCGGCCCGGGTTGCACCCAAGCGGGCACCGGCCACGCCAAGGCCGATCCCGGCCGCATGGAGGAGCGCGGTCGCCGCCAGGAAGCCGAAACCGAACGACAGGCCGGAGGCCGTCTCCGGCATCTCGGCCCCGTGTGTATAGCCGTGGAACACCGCGAACACCCCGACCAGGGCGGCGAGCACGGCCACCGGCGCCCGCAGGCCGACCATGGCGGCGAGGCCAAAGACCACGATGGACAGCGCGATCCCGGTCTCGGCGTAAGGCAGTGCGATCCCCGCCATGCCGAGCCCCGCCCCCGCGCTCATCAGCGCCAGGAAGGACAGGGGCAGCGCCCACAAGGCGCGCCCGCGCCGGAGGGCCGCCAGCAGGCCGACCGCGACCATCGCCAGCACGTGATCGGCCCCCATCAGCGGATGCAGGAACCCCGCCTCCGCACCGGTGGCGGCGCCATGACCCGGATGGGCGAGCGCCGCCTGCGGTAGCACCGCAAGAACGGCCGGGAGGGCGGCGAGGGATGCAGAAAGTTGACGCTTCATAGGATGTCCTTCGCTGATCCTGAATAATGTAGCGCCCATCCGCCGCCGCTGCGAGGGCCGCGGGCGTGTCCATGATCTATAAGGTCATCGCCTCATGGACGGCGTTGCACTCGAACGGCGCCATGATGATGGGCCCCACTTCGTGGATGAGGTGCCGCATCATCCGGGCCACCGTCTGGTCGACCCAGGTTGCTGCGCCGCGTTCCAGCGTCCGATCGATCAGCACTGCCACGCCGGACGGCGAGATGTTGAAACAAGCCCCGAAACGGCATGGCCGTCCTCCGGCGTCACCGCGGCGATCGTCGGCTTCGTGACGATACGGGGGTGGACCCGAACCGTCTCGGGGCGGGGATCCTGCGCCCGAGCCGGCGTGACGATCGGGCGCGCGAGGCCGGTCAGGGCAGCCAGTCACCGCGGAGCCGGATATCGAAACAGCCGCAGCGCGACACGTCGCTGAAGCCGTTTTGATGGTTTGAATAAAAGATGCAGCTTGATCGTCTGGCACGGATGCTGCCTTGGGATTGTGCATGCCACGGCGGTGCGCGACATTCTTCACCGCCTCCGGATCGGCCGCGGCCGATCGCATCCCGCCACCCGCGCCAGCCTCCGGACCGATTTCATGTTGCGTCTCGCCGTCTGCCTCCTCGCCGGACTGATCGTGTCCGGCCCCGCCGCGGCGCAGACGCTCCGCTACGGCATGATGGAGGATCCGGACGCCCTCGACCCGACGCTCGCCCGCACCTTCGCGAGCCGGATGGTGTTCGCGGCGCTCTGCGACAAGCTCGTGGATATCGGGCCCGACCTGAAGCCGGTGCCGCAGCTCGCGACATCCTGGGAGCTGTCGCCCGACGAGAAGGCTCTGACTATGCACCTGCGGCCGGGCGTGCTGTTCCACGATGGCGAGAAGCTGGACGCGGCCGCGGCCAAATACTCGATCGAGCGGCATATGAAGTTGCCGGGCTCGCAGCGCCGCTCGGAGATCGCGCCGATCGACTCGGTCGATGTCGTCGATGACCTGACCTTTCGCATCAATCTGAAGCAGCCCTTCGCGCCGTTGCTCGCGCAGTTCACCGACCGCGCCGGCATGATGGTCTCGCCCAAGGCCGCCGAGCGACTCGGTGACAAGTTTGCCTCCGCGCCGGTCTGTTCGGGCCCGTACAAGTTCGTGGAGCGGGTGCCGCAGGACCGGATCGTGGTCGAGCGCTTCCCCGACTACTGGAACAAGGATGCGATCCAGATCCAGCGGATCGAGTTCCGGCCGATCCCCGACGCCACCGTGCGGCTCACCAACCTGCGCGCCGGCCAGCTCGACCTGCTGGAGCGGCTCGCCCCGACCGACGTGGCGCAGGTGAAGCGGGATGCCAAGCTCAAGCTCGACTCGACCACCGAGCTTGGCTTCCAGGAGATCCTGTTCAACCCCCACAAGGCCGGCTCGCCGGTCTCCGACCCGAAGGTGCGCGCCGCGTTCGAAGCCGCCATCGACCGCAACGCCATCAATCAGGTGGTCTACAACGGCGAGTTCCTGGCCGGGAACCAGTGGGTCAACCCGAAGAACCCGAACTACGTCGCCGAGTACCCGATCCCGAAGCGCGACGTGGCGAAGGCCAAGGCGCTGCTCGCCGAGGCCGGCAAGCCGAACCCGCAGATCACGCTCACCGTCTACGCCAACAGCGAATCGCCGCAGTTGGGCCAGGTGATCCAGGCCATGACCAAGGAGGCGGGCTTCGACGTGAAGATCCAGGCGGTTGACTTCACCACGGCGCTGGATGCCGCCGACAAGGGCAATTACGAGGCACAGCTTTATTCCTGGAGCGGTCGCTCCGACCCGGACGGGAACACGTTCAGCTTCCTCGCCTGCAATGCGGCGCTGAACTATCCCAAATACTGCAGCCCGGAGGCCGACGCGGCCCTCCAGGCCGAGCGCGGCACCATCGACCCGGCCAAGCGCAAGGCCGCCTGGAAGATGCTGGCCGATCACGTGCTGACCGACCGGCCCGGAATCTACATCCTGCACCGCAAGCTGCTCTGGGCCTACAGCCAGAAGATCTCGGGCTTCGTGCCCTACCCGGACGGGCTCGTGCGCTTCCCCGGCCTGAAGCTCAACTGATGCTGCGGTTCCTGGTCCGACGCCTCGCTCTGGCGGTCCCGACGCTGATCCTGGCCTCGATGATCATCTTCGCCCTGCAACAATTGCTGCCCGGCGATGTTGCCACGGCACTGACCGGCGAGGAGCGCGATCCGCAGGTGATCGCCTTCATCCGCGAGAAGTACCACCTCGATGAGCCGCTGCCCGTGCGCTACGCCTACTGGGCCGGCGGCGTGCTGCGGGGGGATCTCGGCGAGTCGATCCGGCTGCAGAAGCCGGTCTCCGAGCTGATCGTCGAGAAGCTGCCGGTGACGCTCGAACTCGCCTGTCTGGCGATGCTGGTGGCGCTCGCTATCGGCGTGCCGATGGGCGTGCTCTCGGCGGTCAAGCGGGGCCAAGCCGCCGACACGATCGCCAACGGCATCGCCCTGTGGGGCCTGTCGGTGCCGAATTTCTGGCTCGGGATTCTGCTGATCCTGCTGTTCTCGGTGGAACTCGGCTGGCTGCCGGCCTCCGGCTACGTCTCGCCGTTCGAGAGCCTGTCGGAAAACCTCGCCGCGATGGTGATGCCGGCCTTCGTGCTCGGCAACGCCATCGCGGCGGTGATGATGCGCCACACCCGCGCGGCGATGCTGGGCGTGCTGGGTTCCGATTACGTCCGCACGGCCCGCGCCAAGGGCGTGTCGCCGCTGCGGGTGACCCTGCGGCACGCGCTGCCCAACGCCGCGATCCCGATCATCACGCTCGGCGCTCTGGAATTCGGGCAGCTCCTGTCCGGGGCGGTGCTGACCGAGCAGGTGTTTTCCGTGCCGGGCTTCGGCAAGCTGATGGTCGATGCCGTGTTCAATCGGGATTTCGCCACCGTGCAGGGCGTCGTGATCTGCACGGCGGCCACTTACATCGCCCTCAACCTCGCCGCCGACCTGCTCTCGGCGGCCGTGAACCCGAAGCTGAGGCGGGCATGATGGCGGTGTTCGAGTGCAACGCCTCCCCTCCCCCCTCTGCGGGGGAGGGTGGCCCCTGCGTCAGCAGGGGTCGGGAGAGGGGAGCCCGGGCTC
>NZ_JALNUM010000289.1:0-346 GCF_026540795.1 Methylobacterium sp. GC_Met_2 | reverse complement strand
AGGACCGAACAGATGGCCGTAGGTCTCCGCATAGAACGCGATGGAGAAGGTCCTGCTCGGGTCGCGGCCCTCGTGCTGGCCATAGGCGACGAAATGCGCGAGCGGGCCGCCGGCTGCGGTCTTGGTATCGGGATAACGCTTGGCGTAATAGGCGGCGTCGAAATGGGGCGCGATCAGGCGCATGTCGTCTTCGAGCGCCGCCTCCCGCGTGTCCGGCGTGCCGTAGCGCGGATCGAAGGCCCCGGCGGATAGGTCGGCCCCATGCAGCAACGCCGTCGCCAGGAAATGGACGAAGGGCGCCAAGCCGGTCTCACGGACGCCCGGATGCGCCTCCAGATAGGCCTGC
>NZ_JALNUM010000288.1:0-349 GCF_026540795.1 Methylobacterium sp. GC_Met_2 | reverse complement strand
CGGACCGAACAGGTGGCCGTAGGCCCGGCGATAGAAGCGGGTCGAGAAGGTCTTGCTCGGGTCGCGATCCTCCTCCTGCCCGTGGGAGAGGAAGTGGACCGCCGGCCCGTTCTCGAAGCCGCGTGTGTCGGGATAGCGCTTCAGATACCAAGCGGCGTCGAAATAGGGTTCGATCAGGCGCGCCTGCTCCAGCAGCTCCGCGTCCTCTTCGGGCGGCGGCGCGCCATAGCGCGCGTCGAAGGCATCGGCCGAGATATCTGTGCCGCGCAACAGTGCCGTCGCGAGGAAGTGGACGAAGGGTGCGATGCCCGTCGCCTCCACGGGCGGGTGGTGCGCCCGGTAGGCCCAG
>NZ_JALNUM010000287.1:0-364 GCF_026540795.1 Methylobacterium sp. GC_Met_2 | reverse complement strand
CGGTGAAGCGGCCGGTGTGATCGCTTCTTCGGCGGGTGCGGGACGCGCGCTGAGGCAGGCCCGGGCGCGATGGCGCGGGCATCGGGATCGGTCTACCACCCGACCCAAGGGGACGGGGACGGGCGGCGATGAAGGGTCTGTTGCTGAACGCGCTGCTCGGGCTGGGTCTGGGCCGGTTCGGCTCGGTGTGGTGGCTGCTGGCGTTCCTGCCGGTGGTGGCGGGCGAGTTGGCCTACGGGGTGTACATCCATCACCTCAGCACCGGCGGGAGCATGCGCCGTGGCCTCGCCCTGATGGTCTGCGGGCAGCTCGGCTTCCTCCTCGGCGCCCTGATGCGGCCCATGCGCGGCGAAACCTGACCCGC
>NZ_JALNUM010000286.1:0-367 GCF_026540795.1 Methylobacterium sp. GC_Met_2 | reverse complement strand
GGGGGCGAGCGCGCCGCCGGAGATGAAGGAGCTGTTCCGGCTGCGGCCGAAGTCGAGGTACTGGGCGTCGGCCTCGATGCCGACGACGACGCCGTTGCCCGGGGTGAACTGGTAGTTGTAGCCGATCTGGGCGCCGCCGGAGAAGCCGTCCTGGCTGTTGTTGCGGAAGGTGGCGACGGTGCCGGGGGTGGCGTAGGGGAAGGGCACGCCGAAGCTGTTGCCGGTGGAGCGGCTGGAGGCGTCGAAGGCGTAGCCGGCGTTGATACCGAAGTAGGCGCCCGACCAGGTGAACACCGGCACGGGGGTGAACACGGGCGGCGGGGCGGCGCGGCGCGGCAGGTCGGCGGCCGAGGCGGCGCCGGTCAGG
>NZ_JALNUM010000285.1:0-381 GCF_026540795.1 Methylobacterium sp. GC_Met_2 | reverse complement strand
CCGCGGTGGCGACCACGGTGGGCACCGGCCCGGACAAGCTGGTGCTGAAGCTCAGCGAGGACGCCTACAAGGGCGACGCCCAGTACACGGTCTCGGTCGACGGCCAGCAGGTCGGCGGGACCCTGACCGCGCACGCCGCCCACGTCGCCGGCTCGACGGCCCTGGACGATACGCTCACCGTGCAGGGCAACTTCGGCGCCGGGCCGCACACGGTCAGCCTCAACTTCCTCAACGACGCCTATGACGGTCCGGGCAACGACCGCAACCTGTACGTGGACGCCGCCAGCTACAACGGCGCCGCGGTGGCCAACAGCGGCCTGACCTTCCTCAATCCCGGGCCCCAGCAATTCGCCGTCCCGGGAACGGCTGCGGGCACCGGCG
>NZ_JALNUM010000284.1:0-386 GCF_026540795.1 Methylobacterium sp. GC_Met_2 | reverse complement strand
CCGCCGCCTCCGCGGACTTCGTTGCGGCGCACCGTCGGGCGGAGCAGCCGGAGGTTGCCGAGCCGGTTGCAGCCCACCTCGTCGGTCAGGTCAGCGGCGCCGCCGAGGCTGTGACCGGCCTGGTCCTGCCGGAAGTCCCCTTCGTCGCCCGCGGCCTGCGCCTGAACTGGGCGGCCAAGCGCGGCCTCGATGTCGGCGTGGCCGTCACCGCCCTGTTCCTGCTGCTGCCGCTCCTCCTGCTCATCGCCCTCCTGGTCTGGGCCGGCGACGGCCGGGCCCCGATCTTCCGCCACATGCGCCTGGGCCGCGACGGCCGCTCGTTCGGCTGCCTCAAGTTCCGCTCCATGGTCACCGACGGCGAGGCGGTGCTGGCCGCCCATCTGGCC
>NZ_JALNUM010000283.1:0-427 GCF_026540795.1 Methylobacterium sp. GC_Met_2 | reverse complement strand
CGGGTGGCGACGCGGCGGAAGTCCTTGAGGCGGTTGAAGGTCGCCTCGATGCGCCAGCGCTCGCGATAGCGCTGCTTGTCGTGGCGGATGCGTCGCTTGCGACCGCGCTTACCCGGGATGACCGGCGTGATGCCCTGCGCCCGCAGGTCGGTGCGCGGCCAGTCGGCATCGTAGCCCTTGTCGGCAGCCGGACGCCGGATCCGGCCGGGCGCTTCGGCCAGCACCACAGGCGCGGTCGTCACGTCGCTGGCGTTGCCGGGCGTCAGCAGCAGGACGCCGGGACGGCCGAGGACATCGGTGAGCGCGTGGATCTTGGTCGTCTGGCCGCCGCGCGAGGGTCCGATGGCCTGCGCTTTCGCCCCCCTTTACCGCCGTGGGCCGAGCGGTGGGCCCGCACATAGGTGCTATCGAGAGCGGCCGCATCGCC
>NZ_JALNUM010000282.1:0-444 GCF_026540795.1 Methylobacterium sp. GC_Met_2 | reverse complement strand
CTCGGTGCCCTCGGCGTCGTCTACGGCGATATCGGCACGAGCCCGCTCTACGCGTTCAAGGAGGCCGTGAAGGCCGCCACCAGCGGCGGCGCCTCGGTGCCGGCGGCGGCCACCGGCGCGGTGTCGCTGATCCTGTGGTCGCTGATCCTGATCGTCTCGCTCAAATACGCGGTGCTGATCCTGCGCGCCGACAACCGCGGCGAGGGCGGCATCGTCGCCATGCTGGCGCTGCTCGGCGCACGGCATGCCCGGCCGGGCTCGTGGAAGGCGCTGCTTCTCGTGGTCGGGCTGGTCGGGGCGGCACTGCTCTACGGCGACGGGGCGATCACGCCGGCGATCTCGGTGCTCTCGGCCGTCGAGGGGTTGAAGGTCGATGCACCGTCGCTCGGCCCGTACGTGGTGCCGATCACGCTCGTGATTCTGGTTGGGCTGTTCCTGGTCCAG
>NZ_JALNUM010000281.1:0-503 GCF_026540795.1 Methylobacterium sp. GC_Met_2 | reverse complement strand
AGCACTACGCGCCCATGCGTTCGAGGAGGCCGTCAGCGATAGGGAGACGATTGCTGTCAGGAAGACAAATGCGAGAGATGAGGAATGGCGCATGCTGTGTCTCCGGCGATGGGACCCAAGCGGCATAAGTACGACATCTAATTTCGCGTTCCGTGCCGACGGGTAACGAATGAATGAACTCGGTTACACGCCCTGATCGGTTTCGCCCGCCCCGCAAAAGGGGTCTTTTAGGGCTCGCGAAAATGGGGGCGCTACCCAGGGGGCCTATTTCCGAATAAAAAATGGGGTCGCTTTTATGGGACGACTACATCCGGATCGGTAGCGGGAAAAGTGGCTCCAGCAGTGCGCAGGGTCTGAACCAAAGCGTTCAGCTGCGCGATAGTGATCGTTGGCTCCCCTAGGCTCCCCTCGGCGCGTCCCACGACAGTTAGAGGCACCTTGGCTCGCTTGGCCAATTCCGCAGGCGACCAGCGGATGGAGATCCGAGCGGCGAGAAGCTGTGG
>NZ_JALNUM010000280.1:0-529 GCF_026540795.1 Methylobacterium sp. GC_Met_2 | reverse complement strand
TCCGGTCTCGGTGCTGATGCTGGCCGGCATTCGCGAGATCCTGATCATCTCGTCGCCGGAGCACCTCGACAACTACAAGCGCCTGTTCGGCACCGGGGAGCAGTTCGGCCTGCACTTCTCCTACGCCCTGCAGCCGCGGCCGGAGGGGCTCGCCCAGGCCTTCATCATCGGGCGCGACTTCGTCGGCGACGACGACGTCGCACTGATCCTCGGCGACAACCTATTCTTCGGCGCCGGCATGGGCGAGCTTCTCGAGCGCGCGGCCGTACGCAAGCGGGGCGCGACGGTGTTCGCCTACCATGTCGAGAACCCGCAGGCCTACGGCGTGGTCAATCTGGACAAGTCCGGCCGGCCGACCAAGATCGTCGAGAAGCCGCAGAACCCGGAATCGACTTGGGCGGTGACCGGGCTGTACTTCTACGACAACCAGGTTCTCGACATCGCCGCCGACGTGAAGCCCTCGCCCCGCGGCGAGCTTGAGATCACCAGCGTCAACGAGGCCTATCTCCAGCGCGGCGAACTCCACGTG
>NZ_JALNUM010000028.1:0-57102 GCF_026540795.1 Methylobacterium sp. GC_Met_2 | reverse complement strand
GAGTAGCGCGATCTGGGAGCTAGTGCATCGATCCAGACGGGGGCGTCAGCCGAGTCTGGAAAAATTGATGCAAAACCAAAGAACTAGTGCTCACTCGCATGAACGAAGTGAATGCGTCAGAGCACTAGATGTGTCCAGTCCTCCGCGCCTGGCGATGATGTTTCACGACCCGATCGGCAGAATGGACACGTGGGCGGACACCACCTTCCATCCGAGACCGGGCAAGCGCATCCAGGTCTGGCTCTGACGCCCGATGCCGGTCTTACCGCGCGGCTTGAACTCGAAATTGACGGTGGCGAAGTCGCTCCCCAGCGTCAGGATCTCCAGCCGGATCCGTGCCTCCTTGGTACCGCCCAGTGGCGGATCAGCCGCCACGCGGGCGGCGTGGATCTCGGCGAATCCGTAGCAGTTCTCGGTCAGCGCGTAGCGGATCGTGTGCGGACTGTCCCGGAAGGTCGCGTCGAGGACGGCGACATCCTTCTCGACGAGCGCCTGCTCGTAGCGCTCGAACAGAGCCGCGATCTCGGCCACGATCTCCGGGCGGTTCACCGTCACGTCCATTCAACCCTCCAGAGCGACCGCTAGGCGGATCAGATCGAGGTCGGTCCCGCGCGCACCGATGATCGACAAGCCGACCGGCGCGCCATCGACGTGGGCGCCCGGCAGATTGACCTGCGGGACGCCGGTGAGCCCGCCGTGGCTCGTCAGGCAGGCGATGCGCTCGCGCAGCGGATGCAGCGCGCCGAGCGGCAGCCCGCGCAGGGGCGCCGGGAACGGCGTCGTCGGGAGGCACAGGATCGTGCCGGGGGCCAGGAGCCGCGCGAGGCGGGCCCTTGCCTCGATCCGCATCAGGCTCGCGGCGCTGCGCTCGGCATCGGTCATCATCGAGCCTTGGATCAGCGAGCGGGCGACCGAGAAGGCCATGCGTGGATTGCAGGCATCGAGCCAGGGCTCGAAGGTCTGCCACGCCTCGCTGCTCTGCAGGACGCGCTGCGCCCGCTGCCACACGGACAAGCCCTGCGGCGCCAGGGTCACGTCGCGCCGGTTGCCGATCAGGGCGGCCAAGCGGTCGATCTGCGGGGCTAGCGCCTCCTGAACCGCGGCATCGGCGAAGCCGAGCGCGTCGGCGGCCACGAGCAACGTCCGCGGCAGACGGTCCGGCAGCGCTTGGCCGAACAGCATCGCGCCGACCCGCGCGAAGGTCACCGCGTCCCGGGCAAACCAGCCACAGGTATCCGAACTCGGCGCCTGGACGCAGATCCCGGAAAAGTCGATGCGGCCGTGCGTCGGCCGGATGCCGTAGAGGCCGCAAAAGCTCGCCGGCACGCGCACGGAGCCGCCGGTATCCGTGCCCAGCGCGAAGTCGCAGGCGCCCGCGGCCACCGCGGAGGCCGAGCCGCTTGACGAGCCGCCGGGCACCCGGTCCGGCATCGCGGGATTGAGCGGCGTGCCGTCGTGGGCGTTCTCGCCGAGGATCCCCAGCGAGACCTCGTCGGTGACCGTCTTGCCGACGACCGAGGCGCCTGCATCGAGCAGCGTCTGCACCACGCCGGCATGGCGGGTCGGCGTCGGGTAGACGCGCGGCCAGTCCGGGTTGCCGCCCCCCGTGGGGGTGTCCGCGACGTCGATCAGATCCTTGACGGCGAAGGCGAGGCCGGCGAGCGGCCCCGTCGCGGATCCGGCGACGCGGACGCGTGGTCCAGGTAGGAACGGGTCCGTCGAGAGGGGCTGCTCGGCTGTCATGCGGGGATCGGTTCCTGCCATTGTGCGCCAGGCACGGCGGCGAACAGCGCCTTCGTGTAGGGGTGCTTCGGCGCGTAGAAGATCTCGGACGTCGGCGCGACCTCGACCACCTGACCAGCCCGCATCACCGCGATCCGGTCGCAGACCTGCAGCGCGACCCGCAGATCGTGGGTCACGAACAGCATGCTGAGGTGCAGCCGCGCCTTGATGTCGGCGAGCAGCGCCAGGACCTGCGCCTGGACCGAGACGTCCAATGCCGAGACCGGCTCGTCGGCCACCAGGATCTCGGGCTTCATGGCGAGCGCCCGGGCGATGCCGATCCGCTGGCGCTGGCCGCCGCTGAATTCGTGCGGAAAGCGCTGCGCCGCCGCGGGGTCGAGGCCGACCAGCGCCAGCATCTCGCACGCCTGGACACGCGCGATCCTGGGTTCGGTGCCGTGGATGATCGGCCCCTCGGCGACGATGTCGACCACGCGCTGGCGCGGATCGAGGGATCCGTAGGGGTCCTGGAACACCATCTGCACGCGCCGGCGATGCGGACGCATCTGGCGGCGGCTCAGATCGGCGACGCTGTGCCCGGCGAGGATGATCTCGCCGCCATCGATGGGCATCAGCCGGGTGATCGCCCGCGCGAGCGTGCTCTTGCCCGATCCGCTCTCGCCGACGAGACCCAGGGTCTCGCCCCGCCGGAGCAGGACGTCCACGCCGTCGAGGGCCCGGGTGACACGACCGGCGAACAGGCCGCGGGCGCCGTAGGTCTTCTCGAGCCGCTTAGCCTCCACCACCAGGGAGGCGGTGCTGGCGGCGCGCCGCGGCGGCGGCACGAGCTTCGGCACGGCGGCGATAAGGGCGCGCGTGTAGGGATGCTTCGGCGCCCCAAGGACAGAGGCCGCGAATCCCTGCTCGATCAGGACGCCCTTCTGCAAGACCGCCACCGTGTCGGCGATGTCGGCCACGACGCCGAAATCGTGCGTGATGAACAGGACGCTCGTCCCGTGCTCGCGCTGCAGCTCGCGGATCAGATGGAGGATCTGCGCTTGCGTGGTGACGTCGAGCGCCGTGGTCGGTTCGTCGGCAATGAGCAGCCGCGGATTCAGCGCCAGCGCCATGGCGATCATCGCCCGCTGGCGCTGACCGCCCGAAAGCTGGTGCGGGTAGGAGCGCAGGAGCTGCGCCGGGTCCGGGAGGTGGACGCTCTCGAGGAGCGCGAGGATGCGCGTCCGGCGGTCTGCGCGCCCGAGCGTCGTGTGGATCCGCAGGACCTCGTCGATCTGCCGTCCGATCGTGTGGAGCGGGTTCAGAGCCGTCATGGGCTCCTGGAAGATCATCGCGATGCGCGCGCCCCGGACGCGCCGCATCTGACGCGGTGGGATCGCGGCGAGATCCGCGCCCTCGAATAGGATGCGCCCGCCCGACACGCGCACGCGCGGCCCCGGGAGCAACCCGAGGATCGCGCGCGCCACCATCGACTTGCCCGATCCGCTCTCGCCGATCAGGCAGGTGACCGCGCCGGGCCGCAGGACGAGGTCGAGGTCGGAGACGGCATTCGGCCGGTCCGCGCCGGGCGGCAGCGTGATCGTCAGCTTCTCGATCTCGAGGACGGCGTCGCTCATCGCTCACGGAGCCTCGGGTTCAGGACCTCGTTCAGGCCGTCCCCGACGAGGTTGATGGCGAGGACGGTCAGCAGGATGGCCATCCCGGGGAACGTGCAGATCCACCACGCCGACCGGAGGACCGCGCGGCCCGAACTGATGATCAGGCCCCAGCTCATGACGTTGGGATCGCCGAGGCCCAGGAAGGCGAGCCCCGCCTCGATCAGGACCGCGGTGCCGATCAAGAGGGTGCCGACCGCGATGATCGCCGCGGTGCAGTTCGGCAGCATGTGGCGGAAGACGATGCGGGCATCGCCCGCCCCCAGGCCGTCGCAGGCCAGCACGAACTCGCGGCCGCCGAGCGCCACGAACTCACCCCGGACGAGGCGGGCGATGCCCGGCCAGGAGACGGCCACGATGGCCACAACCTCGCTGAAGAGCGACGGCGACAGGATCGCCACGATCAGGATCGCCAGCACGAAGGCGGGGATCGTCTGGAAGAACTCCGTGAGCCGCATCAGCGCGACCTCGACG
This sequence comes from Methylobacterium sp. GC_Met_2, assembly GCF_026540795.1. Lineage (NCBI taxonomy): Bacteria > Pseudomonadati > Pseudomonadota > Alphaproteobacteria > Hyphomicrobiales > Methylobacteriaceae > Methylobacterium > Methylobacterium sp. GC_Met_2. The sequence continues at coordinate 53,233 of NZ_JALNUM010000028.1, read as the reverse complement.
CCGCCCCGGTAGTAGCCGGCCAGCCCGCCGATCAGGGTCCCGAGCAGGATCGCCGCCCCGGTGGCGCTGAGGCCGATGATCAGGGAGGTGCGGGCGCCGTACGCGATCTCGGCGGCGACGTCCCGGCCCAGCGTGTCGGTGCCGAGCAGAAACGGGCCACCCGGCGGCTGGAGGGCGGGGCCCACGAGCCGGAACGGATCGCCCGGATAGAGGAGCGGCGTGAGCGCCACGAGGACGATCAGCCCGAGGAGCACCGCCGCGCCCGCGAGCGCGAGGCGGTTGCGCGCGAACCGCGCCAAGCCCGTGCGCATCGCTAGAGCTCCAACCGCGGATCGAGGCAGACATAGACGAGGTCGACCGCGAGGTTGATCACGACGACGAGGCAGGCCGAGACGAAGAAGATGCCGAGGAGCAGGTTGAGGTCGCGCGACTGAAGCGCGTTGAAGGCCAGCGTGCCGACCCCGGGCCAGCCGAAGACCGTCTCGACCACGATGGAGCCACCGATCAGGTTGCCGGCCTGAACGCCCGCCATGGTGACCACCGGCAGCAGCGCGTTGCGCAGGACGTGCCCAGCCATCACTCGCGCCTCGGTCTGGCCCTTGGCGCGGGCGGTGGTGACGTAGTCCATGCCGACCTGCTCCAGCACGGAGGCGCGCATCACCCGCGCGTAAACCGCGAGGTAGAACAGCGCGAGCGCGACGGCCGGCATGACGAGGTGGCGACCGACATCCCAGACCGCGTCCCAGCCCTCGTTGTCGGCGCCGACCGTATCGTAGCCGCTGGTGGGCAGCCAGCCGAGGCGGATCGCGAAGACGACGATCATCATCAGCCCGAGCCAGAAGCCCGGAGTCGCGTAGGCCACGAGGCTGACCAGGGAGATGACCGCGTCACGCCATGAATTGCGCCCGGTCGCCGCCACGAGGCCGAGGAGCGTGCCGATCAGCAACGCGGCCGCGAAGGCGGTCAGCATCAGCAGCCCGGTCGGCCAGAGCCGGTCGACGATCAGGCTCCCGACCGGGCTGTCGTTGCGGAACGAGTAGCCGAGATCGAGGTGGAGCATGTTCAGCAGGTAGACGCCGAACTGCGTGGCCAGCGGCTGGTCGAGGCCGAACTTGTGGCGCAGCTGCTCCATGTATTCGGGGCTCGCCGCGCCGCTCTCGCCCGCCAGCACGGAGGCCGCGTCGCCGGGGGCGAGGTGGATCAGGAAGAAGTTGAGCACGACGATGCCGAGCACCACCGGGATCGCCAGCAGCAGCCGGTAACCGAGGAACCGCGCGAGCCGCACGGGACTACTTGTCCATCCAGGCCCGTTCGAAGGCTTGTTGGGTTCCGAGCGGGCCGGTCGTGTGGTCCTTGAGGCGTCGGTTGAAGACGCTGACGTACTGCACGTCGATGAGCCAGATCATCGGGCTGTCCTCCGCCAGCACCTGCTGGACCGTCTTGTAGAGCGCGGCGCGCTTCTCCGCGTCCGGCTCGCGCGCGCCCTCGCCGAGCATGCGGTCGACGTCGGGATTCGAATAGAAAGTGTCGTTGACGAAGGTCACGCCCTTGCGGATCTGGCTGGTGAGGAACTGCTTGTTCAGCCCGTAGACCGGGTCGACGCCTTGGCTGAGGAACGGCTCGTTCAGGTCGTAATCGTAGTTGGTGTAGACGCGCCGCAGCCAGGTCGCGGTGTCCTCCGAGCGCAGCGTCACGGCGATGCCCACGATGGCGAGCGCCTGCTTCAGGTACTCGGCTTGCCGCAGCCACTGCTCACCGAAGGAATTGACCTCCAGATGCAGGGCGAAGCGGGTCCCGTCCGCGCCGCGCGGGGCGCCGGCCTCGTCGAGCAGCTTGTTGGCGATGTCCAGCCGGTCCGGCACGTCGTAGTGGCGCACGTCGTCGGTGTAGAGGCCGGCGGTCTTGAACTTGCGGCTGAGCGGGCCGGTGGCGGGCAGGCCGTAGCCGAACATCACGTCCTTGAGGATGACCTTGCGGTCGATGGCGTAGGCGATTGCCTGGCGCACTTCCTTCTTCTGGAGATGCGGGTGACGGCCATTCAGCTCCAGGACGCTCTGGGCCGGCGTCATCTCGTAGCCCTTGGTCGTCAGATCGAGGATCGGGTTGGTCTTCATGCGCGCGAGGTCGGCGTAGTTCACCGCGCTGTACCCGGCGAAATGCGCTTCCCCCGCCTCCATGGCGGCCGAGCGGGTGGCGGCGTCCGGGATGAAACGGGCGACGATCCGGTTGAGATACGGCAAGCCGGGCTTCCAGTACGTCTCGTTGCGATCGAGGCGGACGAACTGACCGCGCTCCCAGCTCGCGAACTTGAACGGGCCGGTCCCGATCGGCTTGTTGGCGCTGGGATTCTGCAGGACGTCCGTGCCCTCGAAGACCGAGCGGCACAGGATCGGCAGGTCGCGCCCGGAGAGCGCCTTCATGAGGTAGGGTGCCGGATTGGCGAGCCGCAGGATTGCGGTCATCGGGTCCGGCGTATCGACGGCCACCAGCTCCGCAAGCATGACCGGCGCGATCGGATTGTACTTCTTCAAAATCTCCATGAGGGAATACTGCACGTCGGCACTGGTGAACGGCTTGCCGTTGTGGAAGGTCACGCCATCCTGGAGCTTGAATGTGATGGTCTTGCCGTCGGGCGTGACCTCCCACGACTTCGCGAGGTTCGGCTGTGGGTTCTGGTCCCAGTCGTAGGTGCACAACCCTTCGTAGACCTGCGTGGCGATCGGCGGGATGTTGCCCGCCGACACCGCGTAATGGGCCAGGGTCGAGGGCTCGGGATGGACGATCATGACCATCGTGCCACCGCGCTTCGGCTCGGCGGCCTGCGCGCCGCTCGCGGCGGCCGCGAGGCCGAGGGGAAGCGCCAGAACCGTGCGGCGGGAAAGATTGGTCACGTCGGACGTGCGAGACAAGCCAGAAGACTCCTGAAGCGTCCAGCCCTTTCGCAACACGCGTGCCATACAGATGCGACGTAGATGGATCCATTACGCCGCAAGAGTGAGGGTATTATTTCACGCAACAGTCGCTTGCGCTGAAAGATCAGGCACATCATCGCGCCGACTTCACCCGATACGGGCGTTATGATGGCCAGCTCGACGGATCAGTGGCAGGCCGGCACAGCGCCATCACGACAGCCCCACGACGATCAGGTGGCACGCATCGGAATGCGAGAAAGGCGCATGCCTAGTGCTCCGACGCATTCACTTCGTTCATGCGAGTGAGCACTAGTTCTTTGGTTTTGCATCAATTTTTCCAGACTCGGCTGACGCCTCCGTCTGGATCGATGCACTAGGAACCGGGGAAACGCCATCGCCACGCCTCCACGACGGTCAAGTCCTCTCCTCGCGCATCCGCCGCGCAAGGTTCTCGCCGATCATCACGCAGGTGAAGTGCAGGTTGGCCCGGCAATCGCTCGGCATGATCGAGGCGTCGCAAACCCGCAGCCCGTCGAGTCCTCGGACCTTGAGATTGGGATCGACGACACCGGATGCGTCCTGCCAGCCGGTCATGCGGCATGTGCCGGCCGCGTGCTGGATGTCCCCGGCCTCAACGAGCATGAGGGCATCGAGTTCGTCGTCCGGGAGGTGTGCGGCGTCGCCGATCGAGAGTGGGCTTTCGCCGAACCGGATCGCCGTCGCGAGACCGGCCAGGGCCGGGTTCTCCGACAGGCCCGCGAGGCGGCGCACCGCGTCGCGCATCCGCAGGCGATCGCGCGGGTCATCAAGCATGTTCTCGTCGATGACCGGGTTGGCTTCCGGATCGGCCGCGGTGAGGTGCAGCGTCCCGCGCGAGAACACGTCGTAGAGGCCGACGCCGATCGCGCCCTGCGGCGTCGGTGCCGGCCCGGTCAGCGTCCGGTGGTTGTAGGCGACGAAGATCATGTCGCGCTCCCCGCCGCCCGCGAGGCCGCTCGAATAGGTGACGCAGCAATTGGTGTGGCGCGCATCCGGACCGAGGGCCCGGTGTTCCGGCTTCAGATCGATGGTCGCCCGTAGGATCGGGTGGTCCATGAAGTTGCGGCCGACCGCGTCGTGCGCCTGTCGGACGGGGATGCCGAGGGCGCGGAGCGGCTCGGCCGGTCCGATCCCGGAACGCATCAGGATGGCCGGGGAGTGGACGGCGCCGGCGCACAGAACGATCTCGCGGCCCTGGATCTCGGTCCAGGGCTCCGTACCGAAGCGCACGCGCAGGCCGACCGCCCGTCGTCCCTCGAACAGGACGCGGTCGACCAGGGCCTCGCAGCGGATCTCCAGATTCGGCCGGTCGCGCGCCGGTTCCAGATAGCCGTCATTGGTGGTGACACGGTGACCGCCGCGGCTGTTGATCGGGTTGCACGAGACCCCCTCGCCGGACGGCGCGTTGAGGTCCGCCTTCCAGGGATGGCCGGCCGCCAGGGCAGCGGCGCGAAGCCCCAGATCGACCGCGCCCCAGGCCTCCGGCTTCGCGCGGTAGACCGGGAGCGGACCGCCGCGCCGGGCGCCGTCTGCGGTGCCGAAGTCGTCATCGTCCTCGATCCAGTCGAAGAGGGGCAGCACATCCCCGGCCGACCAGCCGGTGCAGCCCTGCTCCGCCCACGCGTCGAAGGCCGCGGGCACGCCCCGGATCGCGATCTGTGCGTTGACCGTCGAACTGCCGCCGAGCGCGCGACCGCGCCAGTAGAAGCGGGGCTCCTGCGCACGGGTCCGCCGGCTCATCAGTCCCGGCCACTGCCAGTCCGCCTGATGGGCCGGGTCATACATGAACGGGATAATGTTCGCCGAGCGCAGCGCCGGCGGCGCATCGGCGGAGCGCCACGCGCGTCCGGCTTCCAGCAGGAGCACCCGGCGGCGCGGATCCTCCGAGAGGCGGGCCGCCAAAGCCGCTCCGGCGGAGCCGGCACCGACCACGATGACATCGTACGGGGCTGGGCTCATGGCTTCGCGACGTTCCAGAAGAGCGGGATGGCGGAGGGGATCAGACCGGTGAGTGAGGTCCGGTAGGCGGCGGGCTGCGCGAACTGGCCGAAGGGCACGACCAGCCCCTCGCCGTAAATGATCGCCTGGATCTCGCCCGCGATGGCGCGCCGCGTGTCCAGATCGGGCTCGCGGGCGAAGCGGTCGAACAGGGCGACCATGCGCGGGTCGCACATGAACCCGGAACTCGCCGCGTCCTTGCAGTTGAAGTTGATCGCGGAGTTCGTCAGCGGCGAGCTGAGATCGAGCCCGAGTGCATGGATGCCGAAAACGCTCCAGCCGACCTTCTTGGTGCGCCGGGCGAGCAGGGCTGCCCAATCCATAACCTGCAGATCAACAGTGAAGCCGGCCTGCTTCAGCCGGTCGGCCAGGATGGTCGAGGACACGCGCGCCGCCTCGAGATCGTTGGCCACCATCACGATCACCGGCTCGCCCTTGTAGGCGGTCGCCTTCAGGGCAGCCTGGGCCGCCGCCACCGAGGGGTCGTGCAGGAGTGCCGTCGCCACATGGGTCTCGTAGGGCGAGCCGCAGATGAAGAAGGCGTCGCAGGTCTGCGAGAAGCGCGGATCGAGGCCGAACCCGTCCAGAACCTCGCGCTGATCGACGAGCCGCAACAGGACGCGCCGGATCGCCGGGTCGTCGAAGGGCTTGGACGCCGTGTTGATGCGATAGTGACCCGTGAATCTGTGCGGGCCGGTGAAGTTCATCACCGCCAGGTTTTTGTTGGCCTCGATCTGACCGACCAGATCGAAGGGCGCGTATTGCATGTAGTCGATCTCGCCAGCGCCGAGGGCGCCCGTCGCCGTCGCCCCGTCGGGGATGACGCGGATGTCGAGGGCGTCGACCTTCACGACCTTGCCGCCGGCCAGGAAGTCGGTCGGCTCGGGACGCGGCCGATAATCGGGGTTCCGGCGCAGCAGCATGTGGTCGCCGGGGATGTGGGCGGTGCGGTCGTACACGAACGGACCGGATCCCACGACCTCAGAGAGCTGCGTCGTGGGGGGCGTCGCGGCGAGCCGCGCCGGCATGATGAAGGGCGCGGGGCTCGACGTCGTGCCGAGCGTGTCGAGGACGAGACCGTAGGGCTCCCGCAGCGTCAGCACAACAGTCCGGTCGTCCACGGCCTCGAGGCCGGCGGTCACGTCCATGAGCCGGCCGCCTAGCGCGCTGCGGGCCGCCCAGCGCCGCAGCGAGGCGACGCAGTCGGCGGCCCGGACCAGCGCGCCGTCGTGGAAGCGCAACCCGTCGCGCAGGGTGAAGCGCCAAGTCAGACGGTCATCCGACACCGACCACGTGTCGACCATCTGCGGCCGGAACACGCCCGTCGCGTCCGGCGCGAACAGGGTGTCGTAGACCATGTAGCCGAAGGTCCGCGTGATATAGGCCGTGGTGAAGTAGGGGTCGAGGGTGACGATCTCGGCCTCCAGAACCGCCTTCACCGTCGTTTCCGCGCGGCCGGAGATCGGCGCAAGCAGCGCCGCGGCCGCGAGCAGGCCGGAAAACCAGAATCGTCTCATGCATATTCACCCTTCGCCCACCCCCGGAGGCAAGCGGGATACCAAGCCGATCGCGCGCCTGGGGCATGCGCTTAGGTACCGGCATGGATGCTGCAAAGCCCATGCGTCTCCGAGGCGCTCAAACAGTCCAGGGAAACGAATGGCCTCCGCAAGTGGACGGTTTCTCACAGGTACCGAGGTGAAGGTGCTGTCGCTGCGCTCGGATCGGCGCGGCGCCATCCGCCTCGGCGCGCATCTCCTGATGCTGGCCGGGGCCGGCTGGCTGGTCTGGCAATCGGGGTCCTGGACGCTGCTGCCCGCCATGCTGTTGCTGGGCATCGCGCAATCGGCCCTGTTCGCGCCCATCCACGAGACCGTCCACCTGACCGCTTTCCGCTCGCGTAGGGCCAATGCGGTCGTCGGCTGGCTGGTGGCCTGTCCGTCGCTGCTGAACTGGCACTTCTATACGGCCTTCCATCTCGCGCACCATCGCCACACCCAGGATCCCGAGCGGGATCCGGAACTCGCGCTGATGCCGCCCTCCACCCTGGACGCCTATGTCTGGCGCGTGCTGGCGCTGCCCTACTGGCGAACCCGCCTGCAGGTGGCCTCAGCCGGCCTGCGCGGCGATCTATCTGCCTACCCGTTCATCACCGATCGCGCCGCACCCCGCATCATCCGCTCGATCCGGTCGATGTGTGCGTTCCTGCTCGCCGGGACAGCCCTCGCCGTGGTTCTGGTCGGCTGGTGGGCGCCCCTGATCTTCTGGATCGGGCCGCAGCTCCTCGGGCAGCCGTTCCTTCGGCTCTACCTCCTCACCGAGCACACGCTCTGTACGATGGACGACAACGGCCTGACCAACACGCGCACGACCTTAACCAACGGCCTTACGCGGCTCCTCATGTGGAACATGCCCTTCCACACCGAGCACCACCTCTACCCGTCGATCCCGTTCCACCGCCTTCCGGACGCCCATACCGCGCTGCGCGCGCGGCTTGGCGTGCTGCAGCGGGGCTACGCCCGCTGGCATGTCGGCTTCGTGCGGACGCTGCGTCCGTGAGCGGCTGGGCGACGGCCACCGGAACCTTCGCACTCGGCGACTTGACGCTTCAATCGGGGGCGGTGCTGCCCGGCGCGCAGCTGCGCTGGAAGACGCACGGCACCCTGTCGCCCAGGCGCGACAATGTCGTGCTCTACCCGACGAGCTACGGGGCCCAGCATCCGGACCTCGAATGGCTGATCGGCCCCGACGGGGTGCTGGATCCCGGCCGCTGGTTCATCGTCATCCCCGACATGTTCGGCAACGGGCTGTCGTCGAGCCCGTCGAACACGCCGGACTGGCCCGCCCCCGTCACCGCCTGGGACAACGTCCACGCGCAGCGCCGTCTGCTCGCCGAGGTGTGGGGGATCGCGCACCTGCACGCCGTCTATGGCTGGTCCATGGGCGCGCAGCAGGCCTATCACTGGGCAGCCCTGTTCCCCGATCACGTGGAACGCGCGGTGATCAACTGCGGCAGCGCCCGCACCGCCACCCACAACCGCGTGTTCCTGAAAGGTCTCATGGCGGTGCTGGAGGCGGCGCCGGAGCATTGCGGCGGGGGCCGCTTCTCGGCCGAGCCGGCCGCCGCCCTCCGGGCCTTCGGGCGCATCTATGCGGGCTGGGCGCTCAGCCAGGACTTCTACCGGGCGGATCTCCACCGCACCGCGCTCGGCGCCCCGGACCTCGACACTTTCCTGCGAACCGACTGGGAGGAGCGTTTCGCCCGCCGCCCCGCGGCCGATCTCTACGCGCAGCTCTGCACCTGGGAGGCGGGCGATATCAGCCGCGATCCGCGCTACGGCGGCGATCTGACCCGGGCGCTCAACGCGATCACGGCCCGGCTGCTGCTGATGCCGGGCGAGACGGATCTCTACTTCCGCGTCGCCGACAACGCCGCCGAGCTGCCGCACCTGCGCGGTGCCGTCCTGCGGCCGATCCCGAGCCTCTGGGGCCACCGCGCCGGCAACCCGTCGACCAACCCGGCCGACGCCGCCTTTCTCCGCGACACCGTGCGGGCTTTTCTGACCGCAGCCGAGGCGAGCGCGGCTTGACCACCGGGCCCATCTCCCGTCGCGGGGAAAGCGGACCTGGGTGCGCGTGTTAGACGGTCGGGCGCACCGCGCGTTGCGCGATCGTACAGAGGATCTCATGGACTACAGGCAGTTCGGACGCTCCGGCCTCACCGTGCCGGTGCTAAGCTTCGGCACCGGTACGTTCGGGGGGACGAACGAGTTCTTCCAGCGCTGGGGGCAAACGGACGTATCCGAGGCGACCCGCATGGTCGATCTGTGCCTCGATTCCGGCGTCAGCTTCTTTGACACGGCCGACATCTGTTCAGCGGGCGCTTCGGAGGAGATCCTGGGTCAGGCCCTGAAGGGGAAGCGCCAGCGGGCGCTGATCTCGACCAAAGCGACGTTCCGCTTCAACGACGAGCTGAACAAGGTCGGGTCCTCGCGTTATCACCTGATCCGCGCCTGCGAGGCCAGCCTGAAGCGGCTCGGCACAGACCATATCGACGTCTACTTCATGCACGGCTTCGACGCGCTAACGCCCGTGGAGGAGACGCTGCGGGCCCCCGACGATCCCTGCAGACTCAACCAGAAGACCTCCTCTACGCCCTGCCGCGAGGCCCGACGCATCGTCCCGGACTGCTCCGGATGGCCGGTGACGACGGGGCGCGATCGAGAGGGTGGTCTGGGCCCTAGCGCCGGCTGCATTCTGGGCCTTCGTGGCCTTCGTGGCCTTCGTGGCCTTTGTGGCCTTCGTGGCCTTCGTGGCCGCCATCCCAGAACCGCTTGCGATTGGCAATCTGCGACTCGCCGACGGGACTGCGCCGAAAGGCTTCCTGAAAGAGGCGGCGGCCGTCGCCGGGGCGGTCGACCTCACGCGGTGGGGCGACTGGCGCCGCTGCACAGCCAGCCGTGCCGCGCCATAACTGATTTGGCGATGCCAAAAATCCATGACGTTAAGGATTGACGATGTACTTTTCTGAAGCGTCCGCTTACGAGACGTTGTTACAGTCAGCTTGATGACCGCATTGGGCGCGAAGCCGAACGTCCGGTTCCGCACGCTATGGCGAGCCGGCGTGACGTAGTCTGGCCGATTCCAGCCCGCCCGCGTCTGGATATGGAACCGCAAAAGCGGACGTCGTTGTAACGCACTTTCACGACCCGAAGCACACCCCGGATAGGTTCAATTCCAGGCACTCGGTGAAATAGAACCTAACGACTGAATAGGTAGATTTGACAGTGTCCGCTTTTCGGCTGAAGAGCCGCCGAATACGCGCATCAGGGGTGTAGAACCAGCTTCTGCGGGCGCCAGTTCAGCAGTTCGCCGACGTAGATCTCGTGCTCGGACGGGCAGGCGATTTCATGGATCCAGCCGAACTGCTTGAGCTGCTTGCCCGTCTCGCCGAGCACACCCAGTACCTTGCCATCGAGCGACAGCTTGTAGATCCGCCCCGGAAAGGCATCAGCGACGAAGAGCACCTGCTTCGGTCCGGGCGTGATGCACAGTGCCCAGGGTGCGCCCGGTGTGAACAGGTCGACCGTGGAGCGGTCCTTGGCCGGTTTGCCGCGAATGATGGCGCGCGCCTTGTCGTAGTCGAACGGCACGTCGATCTTGATGATCCGCTGGATGTGTCCGCCGGTGTCCATGACCTGGATACGAGCGTTGCCCCGATCGGCGATGTAGATGTTGTCGTTCGCGTCCGAGGCGATGGAATGCAGGGTGCGAAACTGACCCGGCTCGGTGCCGTAGCTGCCGTAGGAATCGACCCAGTTGCCGTCCTTGTCGATCTTGGCAATGCGCGAATTGATATAGCCGTCGCTGATGTAGGCGTTGCCGGCCTTGTCCCATGCCACGTCGGTGACCTGTCGGAATTGGCCCTGCACGGGCGGCAACGGCGGCATGGGGTGCTTCCAAGGTTCTGCAGTATCGTCGGCAGCCTCGGTCTTGCGACCCCAGACCATGGCGACGCGACCCTCGGGGGTGAACTTCACCACCATATCCGAGCCCTTGTCCATGACCCAGATGTTGTCCTCGCGATCGACGCGCACGACGTGGGCGTAGGACCACGCGTAGAGTCCGTGGCCGATCTCCCGGATGAACGTGCCATCCGGTTTGAACTCCAAGAGTTGGGCTGCAGCGGCGCCGTAGGCCGGCCCCTGAGTCGCCCCGCGCGACAGGATGAAGATGTGCCCCTTCGAGTTCAGAGCAATGCCCGCCACCTCACCGAAATGGATGTCCGGCGGCAGCTTCAGGAAGTCCGGGATCGAGTCGAACGCGATCTCGGGAATCTGCGTCGCGGGGACCGAGGATGTCGCCATTGACACAGGAGGTGCTTCACCCGGCTTGACCTCGTCAGCGCGGACCGACGACAGCGTGAGGGCGAGCGCGCCCACAGCAACGCAAAAGGAGCGGATCATCGCGGACTTCCTCACGGGCCAGTCGGTTCGAACGCCGAGCTTGGCCACACCGGTTTAGCTCGGAACGCTGCAGTCCGGAAGCTGCCGAAGCTCGCTCATCAATCCAGATCGGCCCCGACCTCACGGAGGTAGGCTGCAGTCGCCGGATGCAGCCATGTGCTCGGTACGTTCGAGACCAGATTACGCGGGTCGCTCTCGCGTCCCTGGGGATAGAGCCGAGCCAAAGTCTTCTGGCCGCGGTCGATCGCCCGCACCAGCCGGGTGACACTGCCGGTCTCGAGGCCGGGTCGCGCCAGGATGAAGCTCCACGACCCAACGGTCTCGATCGCCGCGTCCTGTCCGCGGAAGGAGCCGGCCGGGACAGTCAAGCGACGCATCGAGGCGCGCAGAGCCAGGATTTTCGGGATCGCTTCGGGCGCTGGGCCGAAGAAACGAGCGCCGCCGGGTGCGTCGGCGAGGGTCTTGAAGCCTGGCCAGCCAAGGCTCGCACCCCACAACGCGGCCGCTCGGCCGTCGAGAACCTGTGTCGCGCCGTCGCCGGCATCATCGAGGAGGATCGGCCTGATGTCGTGGCCAGGATCGATGCCGGAGCCTTGCAGCACGGTCCGCCCCATGATCGTGAAGCCCGAGCCGCGTGTGCCGAGCGCGACGGCACGGCCGCGCAGATCCTGCACGTTCTGAATTCGACTTGAGGCTAGGACCACGAACATGCCGGGCGAGGCGTCGATGGGTGCCACGACCTTCAAGCCAACGTCGTCGGAACTCTGGTTGGATAAAGCCTCGTAGGCGTACTCACCCTGCACGAGGGCGAGATCGAGCTGAGCCGATTTGAGCAGCTTCAGGTTCTCCGTCGAGCCCTTCGTGATTTGTGGCTCGACCACCAACCCTGGGTCGACCTCGTGAACCGCTGCGATGAGCGCTCGGCCGAAGGCTGGGAACGAACCGCCCGGCGTCGCGGTCCCCAGTGTCACGCGAAGAGCAGCGTCAGGCTGTCGAGCTCGTGCGGGTGTGGTCCACGCGAGGCCCGCCATGCCCAGGAGCAGTTCACGCCGCCGCATCATGATCTCCCTCACCGCGATGTTCGCCGTGGACCAGCGCCGCTGGAGCTCGGCGGCACACCTCGACAACCGAGCCGGAAAGCCCTCACATCGACGTTTGGAACATACGCAGGATCCAAGGTCGCACGCCAAACATAGCGACCGCCAATGTCTTGCGCTGGATCGGGAGGAACATGTGATGCGACCGGACGCTCTGCTGCCGGCCGTGGCGACCGCCATGAGCCTAATTTGCGTCGGCAGTGCCGACGCCAAACCAATGGCCTTCACGGGAGTCCGGCTGATCGACGGTCGATCAGCCCAGCCTGTCGAGGACGCAGTGCTGGTCATCGACGGCGACCGCATCGTGGCGGCGGGACCACGCACCGCGATCACGGTGCCGCCCGATGCTGATGTCCGGGAACAGCACGGCCACACGATCATGCCGGGGCTGATCTCCGACCACTCCCATGTCGGCATCGTGAAGGGTGTCGATGTAGGCGCGCAAAACTACACCCGCGAAAACATTCTCGACCAGCTCAAGGCCTACACGGCACGGGGCGTCACCACGGTCATGGCGCTCGGTCTCAACGGCGCGATCATGCCTGAGATTCGCGCAGAGGCGCACGCGGGACGGATTCCCGGTGCCGATCTGTTCGGCGTCGATCGGGGCATCGGCGTACCAGATGGAGGACCACCGCAGGCGATGATCCGCGTGAGCGCGGACCAGCTCCTTCGCCCGGCCAACGCCGAGGAGGGCCGCGAGGCGGTCCGCGCGATGAAGGCGCGTGGCACCGACATGGTGAAGCTCTGGCTCGATGACTTCGGTGGGTCCGTGCCGGCCAAGATGCAGCCAGCGGTCTACTCCGCCGTGATCGACGAGGCACATCGGCTTGGTTTGCGGGTCGCGGCGCACGTACACGACCTGGAGGACGCGCGTGCAGTCACCAAAGCCGGCGTGGATGTGCTGGCGCACGGCGTGCGCGACAAGCCGGTCGATGCAGATCTCATCGCAGTGCTCAAGGCGCACCACACTTGGTACATCGCGACACTCGCCCTGGATGAGGCGACTTTCGCTTACGCCGACGCGCCGGGCTGGGCACAGACGCCCTTCGTTCGGACGGCGCTCGCGCCCGAACTCAAGGCTCGGTTCGACGATCCCGCCTGGCAAAGCGAGACGCGTACGAGCGCCAAAGCACAAGCTGCCCGCGACTCGCTAGCAGTGAACCTCGCCAACCTGAAGCGCCTGGACGACGCTGGCGTCCGGATCGGGTTTGGCACCGACAGCGGCGCGGCGCCAGAACGTGTCCCCGGCGTGGCGGAACACCGTGAGTTGGCGCTGATGGTGCAGGCGGGCTTCACACCCATGCAGGCCCTGATCACAGCGACGTCGCGGGCCGCCGCACTTCTCGATCTGGCTGATCGCGGCAGCCTGGAAGCTGGCCGCCGTGCCGACCTCGTTATCCTAGCCGCAGATCCGTCCCAGGACATCGCCAACAGTTCCCGGATCGTCGAAGTGTGGCAAGCTGGTCGCCAGCAAGATGTAGCTTCGACCACATCACCATGAGGAAGCATTTGTCCTAGACTGCCGAAGGAGCCTATATCTTTGAGGTCGGCTCAGGGGACGCGATCCGAGCGCGACGAACCACCCGGGTAAACGCATGGTGGCCGCGTGGGCGTGCCTCGAAAGCAGACATGCGTCGCTCTTCCGGCGATTTCAGATCGGTGTGGACGGTAGGACTGCTTAGTAAATGTCTGCCCTCAAACCTTCCCCGCAAGTCGCGCAGGAGTTCGGGCTTTCGTCCCTCCGGCAGCATCTCCTTCAGGTGGTCCTGCACCATCCCCGCGGTGAACGGCTCGCCGATGAAGCGTGCTTTCGCTCGCCTGTCATTGGGTCCCGGCTGTACCTGCCCAGATGCGACTAAGATGGCGATTTGCGGCCAGCGGCGGGCGGTCTAACGAGCGACTGCGAAGCCGTTGCGCGTACCGGGCATCTGGCCGTCGATGAACAGCAGGACGATGGCGAAGTGATGCTCCGCTAACAGGACGGCATCGATCTTCGGGAGCTTGCCCGATTCCCGGCCGGCTAACCCTGTGTAAGCATCACATAGAACCACCTCTGAGGTCGCTTGCTACGCGCAATCCAACTCTACAGTCGTACTAATGGGGTAAACCCATGATGCAAGGTATTCAGCTACTTTATTCGCCGGCATCGGGCGACCGATCAAATATCCCTGACCTTTAGTGCATCCAATTGACCGTAAACTTTCGAGTTGCTCAAGAGTCTCGATGCCTTCACCCGTGACAGAGCACCCTAACCGGGATGCTAATTCCACGATCGTTGTGACGATAGCGGCAGACTCTTTTGAGGTGCCCATCTCTCGAACGAAAGATTGATCAATCTTAATACGGTCAAACGGGAAAATTCGAAGATAGCTTAGGGAGGCGTAGCCAGTTCCAAAGTCGTCGAGCGAAACGCCCACACCGAGATCTCTGAGCCGGCGCAGGATCCCGCCTGCACCATCGGCCGTAAGCTGAACCGTCTCGGTTATTTCAACCACCAGCCGGCCCGCCGGAAGCATCGAACTCGCAAGAGCCGTTTGTACCTGTGCGTACACGTCACTGATGCGCAGCTGGACCGGCGAAAGATTGACCGCAACATAAATTCCGGCCGGCCAGTTGATCGCATGATGACACGCCTCTTGAAGCACCCAAGCCCCCAACGGTCCGATCAGCCCGGTCTCTTCTGCTACGGGAATGAAGCGTGCTGGTGATATCGCACCACGTCCGGGATCATTCCAGCGTAGCAACGCCTCAAAGCCATCAACGGTTTGTGTTTTAAGATTGACAATCGGCTGAAAAAAAACTTCAAATTTTTGAGTTGCCGCGGCACGACTCAGGTCATCGATAAATATAATTTTTTCAATCTCAGCCGCATGAATTTTCTCGTTATAGCGGCATAACACACCACGTCCGCCTGATTTTGCTTGGTAAAGGGCTAGGTCTGCTCGATCAAAAAGCGTGTCGGGGTCCATACCATCGCAAAGTGCCAGCGCAACTCCAATACTTACGCCGATCTCGACAAGAATGTCTCCTATATAAAAATGCTTCTGCAACTCTTTTATGAGAGATTGACCGAATTCTTGGACCTGGTTCAAATCACACGCATCTCTTAGGATGACAGCAAACTCATCACCTCCAAGTCGGGCTAAAAATACGTTATGATTTGCATTTATAGACAAACGATCAGAAATCATGCGCAACAATTGGTCGCCAGTCCGATGATTATAAGTGTCATTTATCAATTTAAAATAGTCCAGATCAATTAGAAATAGCGCAAACGGCGCACCTGTTTGTTTGGCTTGCTGGAACGAACGGCCGATTTCTTCTTGAAAGAAGGTTCGATTTGGCAAATTTGTTAGCGCATCATGGCGAGCGGCGTTTCTTTCATCCAAAGCGTGCCGCGTGCTGCTGCGAATATATCTCAACGCAAGGATAGCGGCTAAAGCGATAGTACCATCGAGAACAAGCGATAAGATAACGGCGATAGGAAGCTCTTTATACCATAAAGCCAATACGGAAGCTTTTGATATACTGACTTGTACAGAAAGTGGAGTTCCAGCAACTTCATTTACAGCTAAAATATGTTGTTTTTTGTTTTGGTGAAGCTCCGGGTGACCGGCTGCCCCTCCAATGTAGGCCGGATAAACGAACGAAGGAGAAGAGTCGAAGGAATGATCAGCCTGCTTGGGTTCCTCTGGAAAACTGGAAGCGAGCAATGCTCCATCAGCACGATATGGGCGAACTACCGTGGCTGAGGAGGACGTGATACCACGAAATATATCTTCGAAATAGACCAGCGGAATTGCACAATTAGCAATACCTATAAATTTCCCAGATGTATCTTGAAGCCGATATGCGACTGGGATGGTCCAAGTCCCATCATATCGATTTTGAAGCGGTCGATCAACATAGGGACTGGTTTTTGAACCATCTGCGAGCTCAGAAAAATACAATCTATCTTTAACGTTATATCGCGGCCCCGATTGCGGGATTGGACTCCTTGAAATGGCAACAATATCGCCAGCCTCATTTGCGAGCATTATACCCTGAAGTGGACTGACGATTGTCTCGAGTATTCTGAGATGCTCATAAAGGTTTTTTGTCGCAGCAAGGTTGTTTATATTATTTGAACTGAACGCGTCTGCCTTCTCAAGATAGTCATCAATATTGTGATGGACCAACTCCAATCCCTGAAACGTTCGGCTTGTTTGAATAGAAATAAGGCTGGCAATGACGCGGACATATGCGTGGGCATCACGTAGTTCTCCATCGTAACGCCCCATAAGCAATATAGCTGCGCCAATATTACTGCTTGCCGCCAAGGCGACGGCAATAAAAACCACCAAGCCTGTTTTATTTTGTAGCAGAAAATTTTTCGGATTACGGAAAGTCGGTTGTTTGGAAATCGGTTCTGGTATTTATGTAATCTCGCAAATCATTTACAGTGATGAATTTTTTCGAGATGCTCAATTGAAATGACAACATATTCATGTATCCCCCTTCCTCTTGCAAATCGACATTTTTCACACTGCGAATTCTCATTTGCAGCATTGAATATTGCGATTTCAAATGGCCTATTCTTGTTTCTTTTTCGGTTATGATAACAACGATTTTCACTAAAAAATAGCTAACTAATTGGCGTTTTAGTCATAATGCTCCGAGTTGGTCCCGCGGGGAACCGACGGCATATTATCGGTCGCTCGGGAATGAAAGCGGATGACTGTTTTCGGAACTACCTGCCGATTTCAGTTTGTCAAAAACGAGAAGCGAGTAAACCTCCAGTGGCGCTTGATCATCTCTGTTTTCACTTACCAGCCAGCAGTTGCAGATCCGGTTAGCCTAGCTGATTTCACCGGTCCAATGAGAACATGCCCAATGAATCGGCCGGTGGCGCTTCGGTGTGGGTGGGCCTTTCGCCAACTGCTATTTACGGCCGCTTGCGGCCGATATCCGCCGCTCGCAACGCTGTCGACTTGTCCGTAAAAAGCCATTCGTCGACCATCCGGCAATTGTGCCTCGGGCTGGCAATCAAGTCTTGCTTTGAAGCGGATCGGATCTGTTGACGTTCTGCATTTGGAAAAAGAGTGAGAGGATGCCATCGAGCAACCCCTGGCCCACCGGCTGATGAGCGTCAGTCGCTTGCCTCAGCGCGACATCAGAGCGAACGAAAATCCGTCAGCGCCCCTGGATATCACGCCGGCCATCAACGTGCTCCACGTCGCCCCGACGTCTGGCCACTGCCGCGGCAGACGTCGGGGCGACGAGAGCCAGAGCGCGGTGACAAAATCTTACGCGAGGGTCTTCGAAGTTCACATCGTAGCCATGTCGCGCGAGGACGATGCCCCGATACGTTGCATCGACTGCCGTGCAGCGATGGAGGATCGCAAATGTTCGTTGTCGCCGAAGCCATCCATGTGGCGTGGGGGGTCAGTCGGGCAGAGGCAATCCGTGATGCCCTCCGGTTGCGAGGCTGCAAAGCACGCGTCATCGCGCTCCCAAGTTGCTTAAGCGTCGGCCCGATCGATTCATCGGATCCGGACGCGCGCCGGGGGTGGGCTAGGGAGAACCTGCGCGACGACGACCCGTCCGATTACTGCGAACCGGAGGCGCCTTGGACAGAAGCAACCGCCCCCGACGTTCACCCGGTCTTCTGGGTCTGTCTGTCCGATGCCGCCGAGCACGCGAGCTTCCTTGCATTCGCATCGCGCATGGCCGGCCGGCCCTTCGACATCGTCGACGCGACGGCGCTCGACATCACGACGGTCGGCGGCATCTCGCCGATCTGGTCCCTTGGCCTGCTACGGCCCGAAGAGATCGTCGCCTCCGGTCTCTTTGCGAAGCGCCGTCCGGTCACACCCGCGGAGAGCGAGGCGGCCTCGGCGGCTTGGTCGCAGCTACAGCGGGAGAATGCGCCGCTCCGTGTCGTACGCGACGGCCAATTGGTGTCGGCTCCTCTGGAGCACTTCGACCCCGTCTTGACGAAGCACGCAACACCGGACTGGGAGTTGGTCGTCAAGCTGATCGGCCGCGCCCTCCACCATCTGAACACCGAGGTCGACCCGCCGGGGCAGGGTACCGGCGCTGAATTCCTGTTCGCCCGCGTCCTCGCTCTCGGAGTAGCTGGGATCTTGGAGGTTAAGGGTTCGGGACCGGGTATGCGTGAGTTCGAGGTTCGACGGCCCGCCATCCGTTCGTCGTCCTGAGCCGTGGGTGAAGCGCTTCTGGGTGGCGGTCGGGTGAACGTCCGCTGCGGCAGTTCGGCCCCGTGGAAGCGGACCGTCAGCAAACCACCCAAACCAGACTTTCACGAGTTCCCCTTGACGCGACCGGGGTTGGTCGGAAGCCGCCAGTCTGCTCATAGGCGCTCACGTTGTGAGGACAGACGTTACGCCCCCTTGAGCGCCGACCTACCATCGTGCGGCTTATCACGGTAAGACGCACAGACTCGGCCCTGAACGGGTTTTAAATCCAGTCACACAAATCTTTGCTCAGTGCTCGCATGTAAACGAGGCGTAAAGCGGTCAAGCGAATGAAGTCTAAGGTCAAAACTTGGCCTCTTGCCTGTGGCGAGATCGGCGAGAACCTCACCCACGACGCTGCAGAATTTGTAACCGTGGCCTGAGCAGGGCGAGGCGACAACCACCTGCGGTAGGTCCGGCAGCGTGTCGATGACGAAGTGCTCGTCTGGTGTGTTTGTGAAGAAGCAGGCCCGCATCGCCATGGTCGGGCCGTTCGCTTGAGGGAAGTAGCGGCTGACGCAGGGGCGCAGCACCGCCTCGTCCTCGGCTCCGCACTCCCGGGACAAGGCATCGGCCCCGCCCGTCTCACCGAGATGGTGCCAGCGACCGATCTTGAAGCCCGGGACATGCCAAACCGGAAAGCCGTAGAACTTGCCCTCGTCGACCTCCATGTTGAACACAGGAAAGCGTTCCGGGGCGAACAGCGCCGGCTCCCGCGGCTGGAACCAGCCGAGCACCTGCCGCTCGGGCACGGCGACGGTTTTGAGCTGGGGCACGAACTCGCCCATCCACGAGCCCGCCGAGAGGATGAGGCGTCCCGCATCGTAGGTGCCGCGCTCGGTCCTGACGCGCACGCCTGAGGCGGTCGGCTCCCAGCTCAGCGCTGGCTCCCGCGCCCGGATCTCGGCGCCGCCCGCCTGCGCCATCGCCACATGCGCAACGATCGCGCGCTCGGCCGAGACGAAGCCGCCGTCCGGCTGAAGGACGGCACGATGCGTCTCGGGCAGGTTGTAGCCGGGTGCCGCGCGCCGCAATTCGGCGCCGTCAAGCAGACGGTGCGGGAGGTCATGCATCCGGCAGGCGGCGAGCGAACCCTCGACCATGGTGCTGCCTTCGGGCCCCGCATCGATCGAGCCGGTGATGAAGAGAAGCTGTTCCCCGAACCGTCTCTCCAGGTCCCGCCAGTTCTCGTAGGCCCGGCGGAGCAGCGGCACGTAGGAGGGGTCCTCGAAGTACGCGAGGCGGATGATCCGGTTGAAGCCGTGCGAGGATCCCATGGCATGCGGGATGTCGAAGCGCTCGAGCCCGAGCACCCGCACGCCGCGGCGGGCGAGGTGGCAGCAGGCTGCCGAGCCCATGCCGCCGACGCCGAGCACGATGACGTCGTAGGTGTTGGCAGACATAGGACTTCCTCTCTGATTGCCCAAGCGGCGCTCAGGCCCAGACGTCGCCGAGCAGGGTGAGCCAGTTGCCGCCCATCACGCGCTCGATGCGCGAGGCCGGCCAGCCGCGCCGGTCCATCGCGGCGGTGAGGTTCGGGAAGTCGCCGATCGTGCGGATGCCTTCGGGATTCCGCACCTCACCGAAATCCGTGAGCTTGCGTCCGTCGCCCTTGTCGTGGGTGATGTAGTCGAAGAAGGGCTGCCCGTAGCCCTGCGTGAAGTCGGTGCCGATGCCGGCGTTCTCCTCACCGACCCGATCGATCACGTACGCGATGGCGTCGAGGTAGTCCTCGATCGTGGAGGTTGCCCCCCGGGCCAGGAACGGCGGAAACATCGTCACCCCGACGAAGCCGCCGCGCTCGGCGATGAAGCGCAGCTGCGCGTCCGTCTTGTTACGCGGGTGGTCCTTCAGGGCGGCGGGTAGGCAGTGGGTATAAGCAACGCGCCGCTTCGAGGCGCGGATCGCGTCCTCGCTGGTCTTCGGGCCGACATGCGAGAGGTCGCACAGGATGCCGAGCCGGTCCATCTCGGCCAGCACGTCGCGGCCGAAATCGGAAAGCCCGCCATCGCGCGACTCGTAGCAGCCCGAGCCGACGAGGTTCTGGGTGTTGTAGGTCAGCTGGACGATCCGCAGACCGAGCGCGTGGAACAGCTCCAGATACTCGATCCGGTCCTCGATCGCGCTTGTGTTCTGCCAGCCGTGGATGATGCCGGTGCGGCACTCCGCCTTTACGCGGTGGATGTCGGCGACGCCTTGGACCGGCGCGATGAGATCGGCGTGCTCGCGGAACCAGCGACGCCACCGAGCCATCGTCCGCATGGTCGTGGCGAAATCCTCCCAGACGGAGCAGGTGCAGTTCGCCGCGGTGACGCCGCCGCGGCGCATGTCCGCGAAGACCTCGGGCCCGAAATCGGAGACGATCAGCCCGTCGATGACGATCAGGTCGTCGTGCCGGATGGTCATGGTGCGTCCTCTCAGAGTTCGGCAGGGACGAAGTGGCAGGCGTCCGGTGGAACGGCGACGTAAACGCGCGCGCCGGGTTCGAGCATGGCGGGGCCACCGGTTGCAGGGGTAGCCCGGCGGGCCGTCAGGCACAGGCCGGACGTGGTCCGCAGCCGGTACTCGACCGAGAGCCCGCGATAGGTCGCCGCCTCGATCTCGGCATCCAGCGTATCGGGCTCCGCGTCCATGCCGGGGGAGGTGATCCGGAGGCGCTCGGGACGGATCGCGAGGACCGTCGGCTCGCGGCCGGCGACCGCACCGGGGACGCGGATCGCGTTGCCGTCGGCGAGCCGGAACGTGCCCGGTCCCTCGACCGTCCCCGGCAAGAGGTTCGTCACACCCATGAATTCTGCAACGAAGCGCGAGCACGGCGCGCCGAACACCGCCTCCGGGCTGCCGTCCTGCTCGATCCCCCCGGCGCGCATCACGACGATGCGGTCGGCGATCGAGAGCGCCTCGTCCTGATCGTGCGTGACGAAGAGCGTGGTGATGCCCATCGCCTTCTGGATTTGGCGAATCTCGAGCTTCATCTCCCCGCGCAGCTGCGCGTCGAGATTCGAGAGCGGCTCGTCGAGGAGCAGCACGGAGGGCTCGATAACCAGGGCGCGGGCGAGGGAGACCCGCTGCTGCTGACCTCCGGAGAGCTGCTTGGGCAACCGATCCGCCATCGGGGATAGGCGCACCCGGTCGAGCGCCCGGGCGACGCGGGACGCGATCTCGGCTCGGGGCAAGCGGCGCATCTCCAGGCCGAAGGCGACGTTCTGGGCGACGCTCATGTGCGGAAATAGGGCGTAGCTCTGGAAGCCGAACCCGATGTTGCGCTTGGCCGGCGGCAGACGGGTCACGTCAAGGCCCCCAATCAGGATGTTGCCGGCATCCGTCTCGACGAACCCGCCGATCATCCGAAGCGTCGTGGTCTTACCGCAGCCCGAGGGGCCGAGCAGGGCAACGAGTTGCCCCTCGGGAACATCGAGCGTGATGTCGTCCACGGCTGTGAAGCCACCGTAGCGCTTGGTCAGGGAGCGAAGGGCGACAGTCGTCGACATGGGCCGTTCTCCGGGCTGTCGGGAGGCAGTCTCAGAAGGCTTGAGCGAGACGGGCGTAGCGGTCGCTGACGAGGAGCGCCGTCCCGACGATCAGGATCTGGACAGCGGCGACCGCCGCGACCGTCCCGTCGAGGTACCATTCGAGATAGTTGACGAGTGCGATCTGCAGGGTCGTCCGGCCTGGGCCGACGAGAAAGATCGACTTCTCCAGATCGATGAATGAGATCACGAAGGAGAACAGGCCCGCCGCGATAATGGCAGGCCGGATCGCCGGCAGGGTCACGCGCCGCAGCACCGTGAGCGGCCCGGCGCCAAGGCTCGCGGCTGCGTCCTCGATCGCCCGGTCGGCCGAGGCGAGCGAGGCGCTGACGAGCCGGATGGTCCAGGGCAGCGCGATCAGCGTATGGGCGACGAGCAGGCCGCCGATCGTGCCAGCCACTCGGATGTCGAAGAGTGCCTCGACCTCGATAAAAGCGATGAACAGGGCGGCTCCGCCGACGATGCCAGGGACCACCATCGGCGCGAGCAGCAGGGCCTGGACGGCATCGCGTCCGGGAAACCGGCCGCGCACCAGACCGAGGCTCGCCGGCACGCCGAGGGCGAGGCTCGCCGCCATGGCGAACAGCGCCGTCTCTACGCTGGTGACGAAGCCCTCGCGGAAGGCGTCCGTGTCGAGGGCCCGGGCGTACCAGTCGAGGGTGTAGCCGCTCGCCGGGAAGGCCAGGATACGGTTGGCGAAGAACGAAACCCAGACGATGACGACCAGCGGCAGCACGATGAAGGCGAGGACCACGCCCGAGATGGCGCCGTAGGTCCGGCGGATGCCAGTGCGCGACATGGCCCTACTCCGACCAGCGCCGGTAGCGACGCTGCACGAGGACGTTGGCGGTGGTGGTCAGCACGAGGGTCACGGTCATCAGCACGAAGGCGAGAGCCGCGCCAAATGGCCAGTTCATGGCCTTGGCCACCTGCTGGTAGACCTCTGGCGCCATCATGTGGAACTGCGGGCCACCGATCAGCACCGGCGTGGCATAGGCGTTCATCGACAGGATGAAGCAGAGCATCGTGCCGGCGAGCAGCCCGGGTAGCGCGAGCGGCAGCACGACCCGCCGCAGGATCGTAAGGTGCCCGGCGCCCAGACTCTCGGCCGCTTCCTCCAGGACCGGATCGATCCGCTCGATCACGCTTTGCAGCGTCACGATCATGAAGGGCAGCGTCACAGAGACGAGGCCGATTACTACGGCGGTGGGGGTGTACATCAGCCGGGGTGGTGTGAGCCCCACCGCGGCGAGGATGGCAGCGAGAAGGCCCTTGTCGCCGAGGATGACCATCCAGGCGGCGGTACGGACCGCGTTACCCATGAGGAGCGGCAGGATGATAAGGATCAGGACCTTCGACTTCCAGCGTGGCCCGACCTGCCGCACCAGGGCGTAGGCGACGGGGAAGCCGAGCACGAGGCAGATCAGCGTGGAGAGGGCCGCCACCCAGAGGGTCGTCAGCAGGACGTCCCGGTAGAAGGCGTCGTTCAGGAACTTGGCGTAGTTGGCGAGGGTGAGCCCCTCGACCATCAGCTCACCCGGTACGAACCGGTTGAAGCTGTAGCGGCACATCAGGGCGAGCGGCCCGAGGAGGGCCACGACGACCAGCAGTGCCCCCGGCAGGACACCGCCGATGCCCACGGGAACGCGCGGCCGGATCCGGGGCGCGATGTCGGGCGCCAGGACTTCCGAGCGTACGAGGGTGGCCATCGGCTCAGCGCGCCATCGTCTTGTTCCACCATTCGAGCCACTCGGCGGTGTTCTTCGAGACGTAGGCATAGTCCGGGAAGTTGAGGTGCTCGCGTTCCTCGGGCGAGAAGTCGATCCGGGCGCGCAGGTCCGGGCTGAGCTCCGCCGCGCCGTTGGCTGGCGCGTAGAAGCTTGCCGCGGCGAGTTCCGCCATCGCCTTCCGGTCGAGCATCGCGTTCAGGTAGACGTAGGCTCCGTCCGTGTTCGGCGCGCGCTTCGGCAGGCCGGCGCCGAAGGTGATCGCGATCGCGCCTTCCTTCGGGTACTGGATGGCCAACGGCGAGCCCTCGCTGATCCATTGCAGGCCGCGGGCCTTGTAGTTGAGGGCGATGTCGACCTCGCCGGTGGCCAGCGCGGCGCCGAGTTGCTGGTGGGCGGCGTACAGGCGGGGCTGGACCATCTCCTTGAGCGCGACGAGCCGGTCGCGGCCGGCCTCGACGCTCGTCATGTTGCCGCCCCGGATCAACCCGGACATCATCATGTAGTTGAAGTAGAGCTGGTTGGTCAGCCCGAGCCGGCTAGCCCATTTCTTGTCCCAGAGTTCCTCGTAGGACTTTGGCGGATCCTTGATCTTGTCCTTGTTGTAGATGATCACGACGCCGCTGTAGAGCCATGGAACGAAGTAGTCCTTCCGCAGGGCCGGCACCACGTCGCCGTAGTTCGGGATGCGTGCTCGATCCAGATCCGCGAGCACGTCCTGCTTCATCATCTCGAACCCATCCGAGTCGGTCAGATGAATCACGTCGATGCTGCCCCGGCGCAGGCGGCGCTCGGCCAGGAGCTTGGCCTTGCGCTCCGGCTCCATGCCGAGATCGCGGACCACCGTGAGCCCTTGCGTCTCCACGAGGGGCGCCTCGACGAACCGCACCGTGCGCTGGTTCCAGTCGCCGCCCCAATTGGAGACGACGACCGTGCCGGCAGCCGCGTGCGCCTCGTGCACCGCGCCTGCCGTGAGGATTGCCGCCGCACTGCCGAGGAGCGCCTGCCGGCGCGTCGGTGAGAACGTCTCGTCGGATCGGACAGCACGCATCGGCTCACACTCCTGCGAAGGGTCGGCGGGCGGAGGATCGGACCGCCGCGCGCGGACGGTCCGGCGATCAGGCGGCGTTGCGCAGTCCCACCTCGTCGAGATAGGCGACGCAGCGCTCCAGCGGCTCGACGTCGGCGAACTTCGCGTCGATATCGAAGAGGTTCCAGGCGACGGCGCCGGGCACGCGGTCGCCGATGCACTCGCGCACCGCGATGGTACGGAAGCCTTCTGCGAGACCGTCGCAGAGCGTGGTGCGCACGCAGGCCGAGGCGGTCACCCCTGTGACCAGGATCGTGTCGACGTTGTTCGCGCGCAGGAAGCCGGCGAGATAGGTGCCGTGGAAGGCGCTGGCGCGCTTCTTCACCAGCACCTGCTCACCTGGCACCGGCTCGATGCGGCTATCGATCGCCCAGAGCTCGGGCTTGTTCTGGTCGACGACCTCGACCGGGATCTTACGGTGCCACAGGCCCATGTCGGTCTTGGGACTGTCGACATCGGTGACCTGATAGCAGGTGGTGACGTGCACGACCGGGTGGTTGTTCCGGCGGCAGGCAGCCAGCAGCGCCTGGACACCGGGGATGATCTCGTCGTCGATCTTCTCGCAGGTGAAGGGATTTCCCGGCCGCGTCCAGGCATTGGCGAGATCGACGTTGATCAGGGCGGGGCGACGGCCAAACCCGACACGGCGCTGAAACCCGCGCTCCTTGTACAGCGCGCGCGCCTCCGCGAATGCGGCCTCAAGGGCGCTATCGAGTTCGGTGTTGAAGGCCATCTGTCCCGTCCCTTGCATCGTTCGTTCCAGCCCGCCACAGCGGGATCGACACGAGGATGTTGCAGATGGCTCCGGGTGTGAAATGATGAATTTTCCCCGATTGATACGATTTTTGGCATCAAATGCGATTTGGTCTCCGACACGTCACGAGTTGCCTTGTCCTGGCTCAGGAGCTCCACTTTGGCCGAGCGGCTCAGCGCCTCGCGACGACGCAGCCGGGCCTGAGCCGTCTCGTCGCCGAACTTGAGGCGGAGGTCGGCGCGAAGCTGTTCCGGCGCACCACACGAACGGTCGAGGTGACGGAGGCCGGTCGCGCCTTCCTCGCCGAGTGCCGGATCGGCCTCGATCATCTGGAGCGGGCCGTCACGCTGGCGCAGCGCACGGCGACCGGCATGACCGGTGTTCTGCGCGTCGCCTACATGGATTTCGCGATCAACGGCCGCCTGCCGGAGCTGGTCCGCGCCTTTAGCGAAGTGCGGCCGGGGATCCGCCTGGAGCTATCGCACGTCCCCTCGCAACTGCAGCGCGAAGCCTTGCTCAACGATCGCATCGACGTCGGCTTTACCCTGAGCGTCGTCGAGAACGAGCACTTCGAGAGCTTGCTGTTCGACCGCGACTCCTACGTAGCCCTGTTGCCGGTCACCCATCCTCTCTCGAATGCACGCAGTCTCACGCTCAAGGATCTTGCCGGGGAGCCGTTCGTGCTGGGATCGGGCGGGAGCTGGAGCGCTTACCGCGAGGCCTTCTTCGCGATCTGTCACCGCCGGGGCTTCCATCCGACCGTCAGCCAGGAGGCTTCGTCGAGCGAGGGCATCTTCGGCCTCGTGGCAGCGGGAGCCGGCGTGAGCACCTATGCGAGCTGTGTGCGCAACGTGCAGCGGCGTGGGATCGTGATCCGCTCCCTCAACGACGTACCTGACACCATTGCAACCTACGCCACTTGGATGAAGCCGGCTCGATCCACCAGCCTCGAAGCCTTCACCACCTTCCTGGCATCTGTGTGGGGCGCTGCGCCATCAAGCAGCAACACGCCATTAAAGTCTTGAGAACGCGAGCGAGGGCGTACTGCTTCTGCTCTCCCTGAAGCACAGGTCGCCTCTGGATGCTTGTTAGGGGCCACCTTCGGAGAACAAGAAGCTATCTCGGGCTGTGACATCCAAGGTCCCGTGGCGTTGCCAACTCCGACCTGTAGATTCAGTTTTCCCGATGTCCGCTTCGAGAATGTCTTTGGGGCGCAACAAATGACCGGGATGGGCGCAAAGCCGAAGGCCAGCTTCCGGGCGGCCATCCAATGACCGCTCGCCACCCGACTTGGTCATTCCGCTTGTGGGACTGCCTGTATCCTGGAAACCGATCGTTTTCCCGAAAAACACTCGCCCTGCACGTTGCGGCCACTAAGGCTGCCAAATTTCGCCGGGAAACCGCGTCGGACTTTCAAACGTCGAGAAAACGTGTCCGTCGGCAGCCGGCAGCGAGAACGTTGCGATGTCCGCTTCAGCACCTCGTGCAACCGAAAGCGGACAGACCGCTTACGGCCAGATCCGGTCGGCCAGTTTGCGCTTGCGGCGGTCATGGAAGCACGCTGGGCAGACCGCTGTATACAGACATGGGGGCGCCCAGCACACCTCAGAGTTTGCGAGCGTATTCCTGATGCCGGCCGAAGTCGGGTTTTCACGTCAGCCTACCGTTATGACCGCTCTGCGCTCTTTACCAATCGGCGCTTTTGCCCATCGTGCCCCTTGGAAAACGATCTCCAAATGTGAGTGCCGTCGGTCGCTCCGCAGTCGGCAAGACGCTGTCGATCCATGCATTGAGTTCCATCTGCAACGCGGTCAGATCAGCTCCCACCTCGGGTACGATAAAGGCTTTCAGACGGACGCCCTCCTCCGGGCGCATCAGACGCACCGCTGCGTCCTTAACGCCAGGCCGATCACGGAGGCGCGCCGCGACCCGATCAGGGTACACGTTGACGCCGCCGACTTGTACGGCACCATCCAGGCGGCCCGCCAGCTCAAACCGCCCCCCACCTCGCGGCCGGACGCGGTCCGGTAACAAGAGACGCCGCCCAGATCGATGGACGATCTCTGGTGCATCCTCGCTGACCGGCTCGACGAAACGCCAGTGTGGCATGAGGCTATACGAGAACTCCGGCCAGCGGCGCACAGCCACGCCGGCCGTCTCCGACGAGCCGTACACCTCCGTCATCGCCGCCAGGCCGCGTTCGAAGAGCGCGGCGATCAGGTCTCGCGGACACGGGGCGGTCGAGACCACGCCAGCGACGTCCTCCGGCCAGTTGAGCAGGGAGCGCTCCAGCCAGCGCCAGCGGTCGGGAAACGTGACGACGAGATCCCCCGGCGCGAGGCTGCGAGCAATCTCGGCAGGGCCGAGCTTCGTCGCGTCGACATGGTCGACGCCGAGCGCATCGGGAAGGAGCCCGGCGAACAGAAAGCCGTAGGCGTGGTGAGGCGGCACGAGGGAGACGACGCGTCGCCTGTTCCGGAACAGCTCAGCTAGGAACGCGATCTCCGTGCTTAAAGCATCGGCCGAGTGCGCGCAGCGCTTCGGTCGCCCACTCGTCCCCGAGCTCGTGAAGGTGACCGAAGCGACACCGGACTGCCAGGCGGCCTCGACCTGCTCGATCCAGGCGCCGAACGTGGTGTCCGCAAACAGCCCATCCTCACCGCCCGCCTCGTGGAGGTGGAACATCTCGTTGACCGCAGAGGCCAACCACAACCGCTCCAGCGAGTCGCAGCCCAGCCCCTCTCCCGCTCCAGAGCTGATTGGCGTGGTCTCGGGCCATGCAGGTGGCAGGTGCGCCGGTAGACGCGCGGCAGGATTCCCGCGGCCACGCGCGTCAAGGAGCTCAGCGGTGAGAAGACTTTGTAGGACCGCAGCAAGGGCGCTTCGCGAAAGCATCACGGGATGACCAGCGTTCAGGCCGCGGCCTGATCTGGGTGGGATAGCTCAACCCGGTCACGGCCCGAACGCTTAGCATTGTACAGCGCGTTGTCCGCAGCCGCGAGCAGGCCAGCCAGTGATGCGGCCGGATCCGTATCCAACGCAGAGCAGCCAAAGCTCGCGGTGATGCGCAGCTCGATCCCGCCCGCGACGATCGGCTCACGTGCGAGCGAGGTGCGCAAGCATTCGGCGACGGCAGAGGCCTTCATCAGCGAGGTGTTTGGCAGGAGCACCACGAACTCCTCCCCCCCCAAACGGGCGAAGATATCCTCAGGACGCAACTCCGCTTCGCAGCGGCGCGCGACTTCGCGCAGCACCACGTCACCCGCCGCATGCCCGTGCTCGTCGTTCACGCGCTTGAAGTGATCGACATCGAGGACCACGAGAGCCAACGATCCCGCATCCCGGAGTGCCCGTACATGTTGGCGTTCCGCCGTCTCGAAGAAGTGGGCCCGGTTGCTCGCACCCGTGAGATGGTCGCGCGTCAGCATCCTGCGCAAATCGGCCGTGTCACGCCCTTGGCGGGTCACCGCTCGTATGACCAGGGTATATCCCGCAGCAGCCCCCGCTGCCTCGTCGCGCACGGCAACCAGCCGCTGGCACCAGTAGCGCCCACCGTCGGCCAGGGCGTGCCAGCCCTCGTGAAGGTACCAGCCGTCCCGTCGCGCCACGGCGATCGCCTCACCGGGCAGCGGCATCGCCGTGGCGCGGTCCGGGCGGTCGAACCATTCAAAAGGTCTGCCGAGGAGTTCGGCTTCCGTGAAACCGGTCTGGCGCGTCGCTGAGGGCGTGACCGCGTCAACGCAGCCATTCGCGTCCAGCGAGAGCACAGCGACATCATCGACGCCGTCGAGCAGGGAGGCAAACCATGTCTCGGCTTGCTTCAACCGCCGCTCGCGGGCGACCTGCTCGGTTACATCGGAAAGGGTCGCGACGTAGCGATCCTCGGTGAGCTTCACGATGGTGCAGGCCAGGATGGTCGACCGCTCCCCGCGTCCGGTCACGATGCGATGGCCGTCGCAGACCGTCCCCTGCGGTGGAGCGAAGTTGTGGATCATGTTGCGCAGTTCCGGCGCGCAGCCGTCCATGACGTCGAACAGGTTGATAACGAACGGACGCCCCGCGATCGGCATGAGAAGGCCCATCGCGGCCGGGTTGACCATGCCAATGGCACCAGCCGCCGAGAACTCCACGAGACCAGCCGGGCAGGCGTAGAGGAACTGCAGCAGGGCCGCATTCTCAGCTTCGAGGTCAGTCGTCACGGCGGCCTCGCTCAGCGCTGGATGAGGATGTAGCGGCGATCGGTCTGCGGCGCCTTCAGCAGCCGCAACCGCACGGGCGTGGGGCGCATGCGGAGGGTGAGCACATAGTCGATGATCGCGTCGATCTCCGCCTCGTCCTCGAAGCGCTGCGCCACCATGAAGTTGTTCATGCACTGCGCGGTCACGGAGAAGTAGTGCGTGCCGAGGACGGTCTCCCGTTGGAGACCAGCCAGCTGCGCCTCTGTGACGTTGTAAATCTCGACGATGCCCGCCGATGACAGTCCGACCACCCCGAACGGCAGGGCGTCGAGCCGATCCGCCTCAAGGGTGAGGAGCATGTCGAGAGAGATGGCTTCGAAAGTGAGCACAGCAGGCCTCGCATGTCGGTCCGGGGATGCTCAGGCGGCGCTCATGCCAAGCCCAGCATCCACACCAGTCTCCGTTCTTAACCCAGTGGAGCCTCGCTGTGGGAGCCAGGTAGCCGGCAAGCTCGCCACGGCAGGTTTAGCAAAGAGGTAGCCCTGGAACAGGTGAATGCCGGCCGCACGCAGAGTGTCGAGCTCGTTTTCTGTCTCCACGCCCTCGGCGATCACCGCGATGCCGAGCTGACGTGCTATCGCAACCACACCCACGACGATGGTCTGGCGAGCGTGCGACGCTCCGATGCCGCGGATCATCTCCATGTCGAGCTTTATGAAATCAGGCTGAAAGCTCGCGAGCAGGTTGAGCCCGGCGTACCCTGCACCGAAATCGTCGAGGGCGGTGGCAAAGCCCTGCTTGCGATATTCGGTGACGATGCGCTGGACGTGAGCGACATCGGCCATGCGCTCGTTCTCGGTGAACTCGAACATGATCTGCTGATGTGCGAAGCCGACCCGACGCGCCGCCTCCAGCGTCGCCCGGATGCATGCGGATGGCTCATAGACGGCGTTGGGCATGAAGTTGATGGACAGACGGGTATCTGGTTCGACGAACAAGGAGCTCGCTAGCTCAATCGCCTTCACACGACAGGCCTGATCGAACTTGTAGCGGTTTGCCTCATCGACCATTGCGAGGATCTGGCCGGCGCCCTGACCCGAGACGCCCCTGACTAACGCCTCATAGCCCCAGACGCCATGTCGTTGGAGGTCGAGGATGGGATGGAACGCCATTGTGAACTCAAAGGGCAGCGGCTCACCACCCTGGCAACCCTGGCATCCCCTTTTCATAGCTCGAGCTTCTCATATCGGCGTTGATCGAACCAAGCTAACAGCTTGACGGTTTCGCTGACGTGAATTTCCAATGAGAATTAAGACCCGAGCGAAGGTTCGCTTTCGGGGCGCGCTCGCAAGGCTGCACGCCAGAGTCAGGTCGGTAACGAGCTGTCTGCTTGGCCGCTCGATTTTCCCCGAAGCGGAGCGGCGGCTTTCGGCCAGCATCTGCCGCCACCAAACGCCCGCCCGGACGTCTCAGATGTGTGGATTTTTGTTTGTCTGCTTCCGGACGGCAATGCATTGAAGCAGACGTCGCCGCCGCGCCTGCTTTTGTTCCTTCGCGAAGGCATGGAATATCTGCTTGTAAGTGTGTCTTCGTGAGACACGAACTTCATCCGACACGGGTGGGTGCGCGGCTGCCACCAAACCGTGTCGGAGCGAGTTGTTTACGAATAAATTTCATTCGCTGTCACGGATTGATCCGCATAATCCGCCCCGATTGAGGATCGTTCAAGATGTTCAAGCGGCTTGCGGACCGCGTTTCATTGCGGCGTCAGATCAGCCTGCTCGCAGGCGCCATCGGTCTAGCGATCGTCGGCGTGACCACAATCGGATCAGCTCTGCTGGCGCGCGGGCAGGCCACCGATATGGCGCAGAACGCCCTCCTGCAGGTCGCCCGGTCGATGGCCGATCGGCTCGATCAGGACATGGCCGAGCGCCTGCGGGAAATCCGCAACGTCGGAGCGCTCGAACCACTCCGACCTCACTGGATGGAGGACACCGGCGGCCTGCGCAGAGTGCTTGAGACGATGCAGAGGACGCTGCCGGATTACGCCTGGATCGGGTTTGCCGATCACGACGGCCAGGTCCGTGCCGCCACAGCGGGCGTTCTCGAAGGAGCGAGCGTCAGCCAGCGCCCCTGGTTCATAAACGGACTTCGGCAGGCCGCGGTCGAGGACGTGCACGCGGCGGCATTGCTGGCGTCCAAGCTCCCGCCCTACAGCGACGGAACGCCGTTCCGGTTCGTGGATGTGGCCGTTCCAGTGGACGACACTTCAGGTCAGGTCATCGGTGTTCTCGGGGCTCATCTCAGCTGGCGCTGGGCCGACGTCGTCCGGCGCGAAGTCCTGTCGTCTCGCAGGCCCGAGATGAAAGAGGATGTCGTCGTTATCGATCGCGCTGGCCGGGTCCTGCTCGGGTCCGATCTCGGAGCCACGCCGTACACGGCTGCAGAGCTTACATCCGGCCATTTCGTCGTTCACCGCGCTGAGGGCGATCGTCTCGCCGCTGCCGCAGCCACGCGCGGACGGG
Organism: Methylobacterium sp. GC_Met_2; assembly: GCF_026540795.1. Classification (NCBI taxonomy): domain Bacteria; kingdom Pseudomonadati; phylum Pseudomonadota; class Alphaproteobacteria; order Hyphomicrobiales; family Methylobacteriaceae; genus Methylobacterium; species Methylobacterium sp. GC_Met_2. The sequence continues at coordinate 21,181 of NZ_JALNUM010000028.1, read as the reverse complement.
GTGAGTATCAGGGCCTGGGTTGGATTGTCGTCGCGCTGCAGCCGATCGACACCGCACTGGCGGGGGCAAATCGTCTGACCAGACTGATCCTCCTGCTCGGGCTCGCGACGGCTGTACTCGGCGTCGTCGCAATCTGGTGGGTCGCGGCACGCCTGACCCGGCCCTTGGCGCAGCTGACAGCGGCGGTCGACCGCATCGGCCGCGAGCCGAACGCGCGAATGACGCGCCATGTGCACGGCTCTCCCGAAGTCCTGCGCCTATCTGCTTCGGTCAGATCGCTTCTGCGACGCGTCGGCACTGCTGAGGCGGATGCGCGCCTCGTCGAGGCGGAGGCCTCGCACGCGGTTGAAGCCGCGGAGGACCGGGTCAGACGTCTCGGAGCCGATCTGCATGCGATGCAGGTTCTGGCCGACACCGATGCGCTGACAGGCCTGCTCAACCGCCGCGCGTTCCTGCCCTTGGCCAACGACGCGATGAGCTACTTCAAGCGCTACCGGCGTTCGATCTGCATTCTGATGATCGATATCGACCACTTCAAACGCGTCAACGACCTTTACGGCCATGCCGCAGGTGACGAGGTGATCCGCCAGGTTGGGTGCATCATCAGCAACGCAGTCCGAACCACTGACAAGGTGGCGCGCTTCGGTGGCGAGGAGTTCGTGGTTCTGCTCCGCGAGACTGATCTGAAAGGCGCGGCCGTCTTTGCAGACCGCATCCGACAGACGGTAGCAAACACCGTGTTCGAGCCCGAGGGGCCGTGCCTCAGAGCAACGATCAGCATCGGCATGGCCGAGGCCGGGTTCGGTGATGGCGACGTCGACCACACGATCGAACGCGCAGACCGCGCGCTCTATGCAGCCAAGTCGGGCGGTCGCAACTGTGTGCGATCACTCGAGGCGACAGCATCGAAAGACCTTCGAGCGGCCGCGTAGTGCGGTCATGAGGGCGAAACGCATCACACCGGAAGTCTCGTTCTATTGCTGCTGGGACGACTGCTGAGCGATCGGTCAACGACAGCCCTTTACCCCGAGCCGAAGATGCAAGGTGCCTGACGAAAGGCCGCTTTGGAGAGGCGACGGCGATGGTCGGAGCGGCTGGTGCGGGTCGTAAGCAGCCTTGAGTGCCGGTCTGAAGAAGGCGCCCCACGGCAGACCGACCGCGCCAATTTCGATCCGCATACTTAGACCGAACCGGGGTGCGAGCTGCCCTAACGAAGAAACGACATGCACATAGTGCTCTGACGCATTCACTTCGTTCATGCGAGTGAGCACTAGTTCTTTGGGTTTGCATCAATTTTCCAGACTCGGCTGACGCCTCCGTCTGGATCGATGCACTAGATCTACTCGCCGGCCTCGCACCGTCGCAACAGTTCGGACCGTCGGTGCCGAGTGGTGGCTCCTCGACCGGTTGGAGCGACTGGGGCTTCGCATGGACGTCCGACGCCCGGTCGGCTCCCTAACCGCCGACGCGACGCCCCGCATTATCTGCGAGCCTGATGTCGCGAACCGCTGTGAGTGTACACAGATTGGGTCCAGGCTGGTACTTCGTGTCCGGGTCCGGCCAAGGCCAGGACACTGCCGCCCTGATCACCGCACCTCCTGACGGTAATGGCAGTGGCGGCCCATTGTGAACACGCCGCCGAAAGTACTTGCGATATCCAACACTATCTTGGAGGTTGTTGCCTCCCCGCGGTCATGACCGCTCACGCCGTCTAAAAGCTGGTGCGCCTGCCCTTCCGATTGGTGCGCAGCCTATTCCGGCACAAGGACGCGCCCGTGCAGCTGACGGCGCGGAACTCTGGATCTCACGGTCTATTGGCCCGGCAGCTGTATCGAGCCCCCCAATGTAACTGCGCTGACGGGAGGCCTTGCACGGCCCGGCAGTCAAGGTGTGCGGTGACGGTCTGACGCCGGAAAGTTTGCCGAACGCACATTCGACGGATCCGATTGAATTTAAACCACGAGCTGCCGCGTTGGTCCGATGGCATGTGGTTCGAATCGGATCAGGGCGATCATGAGCTTCATCGCCGCTACCGCGGCGTCGGCCAACTCAGTGTCGTGCTCGACGCGATTGAGCAGAGCCCCGGCATCCGCTGTAGGCACCAAGTGGCTCATCGACCACTCACCGAAGGCCGGCTCAAGGACGGGGCCGCACTCGACGACCTCGATGCCGGTATGGCGCAGATCACAACAGATCCGGTCGAAGGCCGCCTCCACGGCAGTGGCCGGACCCTCTAGGGCCTGCACGAAGAACAGGCCCGTGAACATCAAAGCGCCCGTAACGCCGGCCTGCCCATTTCGGCTGCGAGACACGGTGAGTATCTTATCAACCTGCCGATGAACCTCTTCAGCATCGCCACCAATGGCGCTGCGGCTTCGGTAGACGAGCCGGAACAGGTCGGTGTGGTCCGGCTCGGTCATGCGGCTTCTCGCGCTTCGACGAACGACAGGAATTCCGCCACGGGCAGCGGCCGGCTGATATGGTAGCCCTGCACCTGATCACAGCCCGAGGCGGCCGTGAAAGCGAACTGCTCCGCGGTCTCGACGCCCTCGACCGTGATCGTCATGCCGAGGCAGGTGCCCATGGTGATGATCGCCCGGACGATGGCGGCGCTCTCTGGATCGCCCGGAAGCTGGCGCACGAAGGACTGGTCGACCTTGAGCTTGTTGAAGGGGAAGCGGCGCAGGTAGCTGAGCGAGGAATAGCCGGTCCCGAAATCGTCCATCGAGATGCCGACCCCGGCGGCCCGGAGCCGGGTCAGGGTGGCCATCGTTCGCTCCTCGTCGGCCAGCAGCACGCCCTCGGTGATCTCCAGCTCCAGCCGGTCGGCGGCGAGCCCGGAAGCTGCGAGCGCCGCCTTCACGGTCTCGGCGAGGCTCAGGTCGCGGAACTGGACGGGCGAGAGGTTGACCGCCACCCGGATGTGCGACGGCCAGCGGGCCGCTTGGAGGCAGGCCGTGCGCAGGACCCACTGGCCGAGCGGCCCGATCAGGCCCGTCTCCTCGGCAAGCGGGATGAAGTCGGCGGGCGAGACCAGGCCGCGCTCGGGATGGCGCCAGCGCACCAGCGCCTCCGCGGCGGTGATCCGGCCGGTACGCGCATCGACGAGGGGCTGGTAATGCAGCTCGAATTCCTGGACCGCGATCGCCCGGCGCAGATCCACCTCCAGGCCGCGCCGGGCTTGGACGCGTGCGTCGAGCACGGGCTCGAACCGGCGGAACGTGCCTTTGCCATCGGCCTTGGCCTTGTAGAGCGCTAGGTCGGCGTTGCGCAGCAGCGCGCTGGTCTCGGTGCCGTCCGCCGGCGCGAGGGCGGCCCCGACAGAGGCGCCGATATTGACAAGCTGCCTGTCGATCAGGAACGGCCGGCCGATCAGCTCGACGATGCGGGCGGCGAGCGCCTCCACCGCCTCTGGCCCCACGGGATCGACCTGCAGGATCGCGAATTCGTCGCCGCCGAGGCGGGCGACCATGTCGCGCTCTCCCAGAGCCTTGATGAGGCGCTGGGCAACCTTGCACAGCAACGTGTCACCCAGTCCGTGCCCGAGGGTGTCGTTCACCAGCTTGAACCGGTCGAGGTCGAGGACGAGGATCGCGAAGGTGCGGTCGTCCACCCCGTAAGAGGCGGCATGGCGCGTCAGCAGATCGTGGAAGCGGGCGCGGTTGGGCAGGCCGGTCAGCCCGTCCGAGTAGGCGAGCGTGCGCATCTGAGACTCGGTCTGCAGGCGCTCGCGCTGGTCGCGGACGGCCAGTACGGTCTGACGGCCGCTACCGAGGGGGACCTCGTTGCGCAGGACACGCACCGGTACCCGCTGCCCGTCGGCGCCGATGAGGTCCGCCTCCCGTTCCTCGCGCTCGGGCAGCGTCGAGACGACGAGGCCGGGCAGGAGATCCGATAGACGACGGCCGCTGAGCGCGCCCGCGCCGACCCCCACGAGCCGCTCCAGGCTCCGGTTGCCGGTCTTGATCATCTCGCCGTCGCAGACCGCGAGCCCCTCGACGGCGAGGTTGGCAAGTTCGCGCAGGCGCTCCTGATCCCGCCGCGCCTGGGCGCGAGCGTTCAGGGTCAGACGCAGCCCGACCACCGCCAGGATCAGAAGGCCGAGGGACACGCCTGCTACGATCGGCGCGATCACATCGGGCGGAACGGCCTGGGAAGGGAGCAAAATAGCGGGATCAAAGGTCAGCGTCATCGCCGTCATGCCACCGAAGTGCAGGACACCGATTGCCGCGACCAACAGGGGTGCCCCGGTGCGTCGAAGATCGCGGCGGCGCTCCCCGGTCACGACCATGGCCACGCCGAACATGAGCAGGCTGGTCGGTATGGACACGGCCAAGAGGAGCGGATCCCACGTGACGGCACCGGCGACGACATACGAAGCCTCGCCGAGGTAGTGCAACGCGCCGATGCTACCGCCGAGAAGGAGACCGATGAGGAAGCGCTGGGTCCGCCTGCGCTGACCGATCGCGAGGCTGACGCTGACCCCAATGCCGGCGATGGCGGTCAGGAGCGATAGGGCGGTGAGATAGGGGTCGAACCCGGCGGGCATGCCAGGACGAAATGCCAGGAGCCCGATCATGTGGGTGGCCCAGGCGGTGCAGCCTGAAGCGACGATGCTAGCGCCAGCCCAGAGCGTGGCGGACCGGCCTTCGGAGCGCGCTGCGTGTGTCGCGACCGAGAACGAGCCGTAAACGCCGACGATGCAGATCCCTGCGGCCAGCACGATCAGCTGGTGATCGTGCGCCTGCGTGAGGCACGTATAGACAGACTGCATGCCAAAACTCCGAGGCATACGGTTTGAACTCAGGTGGTTAATTTATGACAATGAAGCTTCAGGAATACCTTATATATTGAAACGAGAGTACGGCATTCAACGTGAATGGGTCTGTGAAGTGGTACCTCGTTCTCCGATCATCCACAGGTTCGCCTCATGCCGCGCGCACGGTGGCGAGGAAGCCTCCGACCTCGGCTGCGAGGTGCTCGGACTGGCGCGACAGCTCCGAGGCAGCTCCCAGCATCTGGCTCGCCGCCGCGCCCGTCCCTTCAGCCGCACCCGCAACACCCGAGATGTTGCTCGTAACCTCACGCGTGCCTATCGCCGCCTGCGTCACGTTGCGGACGATCTCCTGGGTAGCAGCCCCCTGCTCCTCGACCGCAGCCGCGATTGAGGTGGCGACCTCATCGATCTCGCGGATCCGTCCGGTGATGCCGGCGATCGACTTCACGGCATGGCCGGTCGAGGCCTGGATTTGCGCGATCTGTCCGGAGATTTCGCTTGTCGCCTTGGCGGTCTGCTCGGCCAGCGCCTTCACCTCGGAGGCTACCACCGCAAAGCCTTTGCCCGCCGCACCCGCGCGCGCTGCCTCTATGGTGGCGTTCAGCGCTAGCAGGTTGGTCTGGCCGGCGATGCCAGAGATCAGTGAGACCACGTCACCGATCCGGGATACGGCAACGTTCAATTCTTGCACCATGGCGACGGTCTGATCGGCTTCGTGCACGGCCCGCTGCGCCAGTTCGGCCGAGCCTGCGACTTGGCGTCCAATCTCCTGAACGGACGAGCCAAGCTCCTCGGCGGCCGCCGCAACCGTGTTGACGTTGGAAGCGGCTTCCTCGGCGGCCGCCGCAACCGTGGTAGACTGGGTGGCTGTCTCGGTAGCTGTGGCAGTCATCGCCTGGGCGGTAATCTGCAGCTCGGTAGCGGAAGACGACACCATGCCGATGATGCCGCCGACCGCGGACTCGAAGCCGTCGGCCATCTGGCGCATGCCGGCCTTGCGCTGCTCCTCGGCGGCCAAGCGCGCCTGCGCGGTCTCCGCCTCCAAAGCCTTCATGCGGATCAGGCCGTCCTTGAACACCTGTACGGACGACGCCATCGCACCGATCTCGTCACGGCGCTGCGCGCCTGGTACCTCTTGGGTCAAGTCCCCCGCAGCGAGACCCGTCATGAACGCCGTCATGGCCCGCACCGGTCGCGCCACGCTACGCCCTATGAGGGTAGCCAGAAGACCGATGATCATCGCAACGATGGCCGCGCCGCCAAGCAGACGCATCAGTGTCGGACGCATCTGCGCTGCCGTGTCATCCGCATAGATGCCTGATCCGATGATCCATCCCCAAGGCGCGAAGCCTTTTACGTAAGAGATCTTTGCCACCGGCTGATCCAGGCCGGGCTTCGGCCACAGGTATGGGACGAAGCCCGCGCCCGACTGCTTTACCCGCTCGACCATATCCACGAAAAGGTGCTTGCCAGTCGGATCGACGATCCCGCTGATGTCCTTGCCAATCAAGTCGGCTTTGGGATGCAGCACCATGCGCGGATGCATGTCCTGGATCCAGAAGTACTCGCTGCCCGCGTAATGTAGACCCCGAACCGCCCCTACGGCCGCTTGCTGAGCGGCATCGCGGCTCATCCGGCCGGCGCGCTCCTCGCCCTCGAAGTAGGCAAGAACCCCTTGTGCGGTCTCGACGAGATCGCGCGTCTTCAACTCACGCGCCTCCGTGACTGTTTGAGACATATCCCATCCCGCCAGCCCGATCGGTACCGCCATGCCTGCCAGAGCAGTCAGCGTGATGAGCTGTATGCGGGCGCCGACGTGGAAAGTCATGAGTTCCCGCTGTGAGCTGCACCAAGCCGGAGGATGGGCATTCGTGCCAGGGCGCGTCTCGCTCAGTCCGCGGCCTAACGTGTGATGTAACCGCCGGTGGCTAATTGTATGATGCTGAAAGCGCTCTATCGCCTATAGCGGTTAATAATATTTCTACACCTCTCGGTTGTAATCATTTTTGACAATAATAGGCAGAGAACATCGGTCTTTTCAGGAAGAACCTTCAAATTTTCGAGATTGGTTTGGTGCGGGCGTTTAGGGTCGGCTGTCACGATCGGGTCACACACAAACCAGTCCAATCATGCGCAACCTTCAAGCCCTTCTCGCCTTGGCTCCAGTGCATCGATCCAGACGGAGGCGTCAGCCGAGTCCGCAAAAATTGATGCAAACCCAGAGAATTAGTGCTCACTCGCATGAACGAAGTGAATGCGTCAGAGCACTAGTCGCTGGCTTTGCAGCTCTGACGCCCGCTGCAGCGTTCATGGGGCGGGACGCTTTGCCGAGCATGTTCAGCACCAGTGTGGGATCCCAAGACCTTGACGGTTTCTTTGTTCACTTCGGTATCGCGCCTTGAGCCGATGGACGTGAGCGTCAAAGTTGACCCTCCTAGATGTCCACCGCCACCCGTGGGCTGGAAGAAGAACATCTGTCTCGGGACGATGGGCCAAGGTCCGGCTATACTTTGAGCCGAAGTTGCCGTCGGGCTGACGAAAGGCCGCTTTACAGAAGAACCACAGCGGTTCGGGCTCACGTACAGGATCCGTCAACACCCCCGCGCCACCATACCCTCGGTGATCGGCTTCGGTCGCGCGCCGGAAGAGCAGCACCGGGGCCTGATACCCCTCGGTCTCGGGGCAGCCTCGCCGGCGAAGTCGCGTTAGAGCCGAGGGCTGATCTCAGGCCGACGCGGCGACACCGCCCTGTGCAGCTGCCACAGCGCTCATCCTTCTCGCAGACGTGCCCGAGGTGTTGGCGACACCACACGGCCAGCGGCGGGTAAGCACTTGACGACAGGCGCATCCGGTCCAGTTCGCCGGGCTCGCCCGTGACGCCTTGGCCGGGCGGTCTCGTGAGGGTCGGCGCAGCGCGGCGGAACTGGAGACCGTAAGCGCCGGCCCAAGGCCCAGTCGTAGTACGCCTGCTATCCTGCCGTGGACGCAGCCAGCGTAGGTACACACGGGTTATGGCAACAGCCGCAGGTTCAAGGATCGCTTCGGTCTGCCCCCCCCCGCGAGTACCGCTGGCGATCCCTGAACCTCACACATACCGTCAGGTGAAGGGGATCGTGCTCCGCCGATGTTGCCGTCGCGCACCATTGGTTGAACAGCATAAAACAACCCTTGAGTGAGATTGTGCCGCTCTAGGTTGTAAGTTACGCTCGCGATCACCGTAGCTAGTGTAATCGTGAGCGCGCGATGATTAATGACGCCCATCAGCGAGCCGTGACATCGCGAGCAGGCCTGCTCGCCCAAATAGCCGAGCTACTCGATGTGCCGATCACCGAGTTCTACGATCCCCACCTGATCCGTGGCGTACCAGAAGGCCGCGGAGAAGAGGCCGCCGCGGTGTTCAGTCTGATGCGGGCCTATCTCGCGATTGAGGACGCCGAGACGCGGCATCGCAGCATTCAAGTCGTGCGGACGATGGCGCAGGTCGGTCGCGTTTGAAGGCGCGATGCGAGGCGTTCAGCCTGCGCACGGTATCGGCCGGGAGCGATAGCGCGTCGGGCTGACACGTAGCCCGGATGATCCGTCGATCCGGTCACCAGGGGACGACCTTCGGGATCAGAACAGCCCGGCGTCCGCGGCGTGCCGCGCGAGCCAGCGCCCAGTATCCCAACCGACGGCTTTGAGGGTGTCGGACGGCCGGTCGCAGGACGCCGCAATGCATCGAACCCGCCCAAGCGGCCCGCACTCGGACGGGGCGAGGAACCGGATCCAGAACTCATCGCCGCTCAAGGCACGCCGGAGCGGTGCAGCATCCCGCGACGCCGTTCCGATCTCGGGTTCCAGCAACATCCTAACGGCATCCCTCGCGAAGGCCGTCGTCCGCTTGAGCCCGCGCGCTGCAGCCAGGGCGGTGATGGATTGTTGCCGCTCCGGATCCAGCCGGCCGTGCATCACGGCAAGGTCAAGCAGGTGGCTGCCAGCCGGCTCGTATTTCAGCAGGGACTTGAGCAGGTAGACTGCCCCCAGCAGGAATGCGTCCGATGGGTTCGGCACGGGAACATGCCCATCACCGAGGGCCGTCATCATCCGGCCGGCGAGGATGCTGCGCGTCAGACCGGGCGCGTAGCCCGCCGGATGCCGGGCCATTGTGTGAAGATCGACCGTGAGAAAGTCCGGCCGCGTCGGGTCCAGATGCTGCTCACCCATGAAGGTCCGCCAGAACAGCGTCCGGCACGCCGCGCTCAATTGGAAGCCCAGCGCATCCAGCACGCGCAAAGCCCTGGTGCGATCGGCGGCCGAGACCAGAACATCGACGTCTGTGGACATCCGGAAGAAGGGGTCGCCGTGCAGCGCGTGCGTCAGAAGCGGACTCTTGATGAAGACGTGCGGGATCTCGTCCGCCGCAAGGCGTCGCGAGAGCTGCGCGATCGTGTACAGGGCGGGTGCGTTCATCGACCAGATCGCTTCCCGGTGCCTGTCGATGTCGGTTCGATCGGCCGGATCGCACAGGTTGAGAAGCCGGTTGTCTTCCAGCACGCGCCACGCGGCGGGCGTCACCGTATCGCCGCGGTCGGCCTGGACGCCGCGGCCTGCGTAGTCACGCATCAGCAACACCGCGCGCGCAACCGCCTCCCGCAGCGTGTCCGAAGGTGTCATATGGCAACCACCAGCCCGGCCTGCTTCAAGCTGTCGACGAACGCGACGATCGTCGTGTGCGCATTATCCGGTTCCGTCGTGCAGTTGGCGCTCAGATCCGCCCTGATCTCCTCGATCGTGGTGGGCTGAGCCAGGATCTTCCAGATCTCAAAGCCCATTGCTTCGAGCCGGAAATACGTGCCCGTGCTCAGATTGACGATCGAGACTCCATGGCGAAAACACGAATGCATGGCTGCTGGTGACCGCGCCAGCCTGATGCCCGGAGGATTTTGAGAAACCGTATATTCGTCGTTGCTGGGATCGCGCGACTGGTTCTGCCCATCCTGCTGACCCGGCTGCGGTGAAGGGATCATGGGATTGTTTTGGCCGCTCGGTCTTGCTTTGTCGCCGCGATTAGATTGCACTACTGGGCCCGTTGTGTGTCGAGATACCTCACTCAATATAGTAAACCCGAATTTCCACGTAGTTGACGACCTGTCTGCACATGCGTAGAGCCGCCGATACAGCAAAGCAACAAGGGGGAGGGTGAACGTGTCGGATCCTGCAAACGCCAATCCGAAGAGCGATGAGCAGCGCAAGTTCGAAGGGCGTCGCGCCGCGCTCAAGACCATGGGCGTCGTGGCGGCCTACACCGCTCCGGTGCTGCTGGCGACGTCAATCCCGACCAAGGCCGCGCGTGCATCCGGCAGTGCCGGTGGTGGGGGCGGTCAGCCGTACCGGAACCCGTTCGCAGACGCTTGATCAGACGCATTGGCTCGGCGTGTCCAATGAGAACCAATCGGCCAATCTCCACGCCCTTGGTTTTGACCTGGGTGATGGTGTGGTGGTCCTCAACCGTACAACGGGCGAGCTTCAAGCCCTGAACGGAACGGCCGGCGCGATCTGGAAGGCCTTGGGCACCGGGCTCGACGTATCCGAGGCGACGGACTTCATCGCGGAAACTTACGCTATCGGGCGCGACCGGGCACGGGCCGACGTCGATCAGGTGGCCCGCTGGATTGCTGAAGGCCGTCGAGCCAGTTGCCCGGACGTTGCCCCGGCGGCCTCGAATCCGGCAGATGACACGCTCCAAGCGGCGGCCTTCTACGATCTCGGCGGCATCCGTGTCGCCGTCATCGGGCCTCCCACAGAGGTCACGCACCACATCGCCACCGTTCTATCCCCACATCGGACAGCCGACGTTACCGGCGCGATCGCCATCCGCATCGGCGGTGGGCACGATCGCCACCCGTTCGTCCTGACGGTCGACGATGGATTGCCCCGGGCCTTCGATCTGGCCGAAGAAGCGATCGGCGCCGTGTTCCAAGCCATCCTGGAACTCATGCATCCCGACGTGCGCTGGCTCGGGATCCTGCACGGCGCCAGCTTATCCCTCCACGGCCGCGGCATCGTGCTGTCCGCAGCCAGCGGCAGCGGCAAGAGCACCCTGACCGCCGCCCTGGCGCGACGGGGCTTCGCTTATCACGCCGACGACATGGTTGCCCTCTCCGCGCCGGACGGGGCGATCGTACCCTGGCCCGCGCCGCACAGCCTGAAGCGCGGCTGCTGGCCGGCCCTGGCGGACGCCTATCCCGAGATCGAGCGTCAGCCGATCCACACGCATGTCGGCCGCGATCTCCGCCTGATCGCCGCCGATCCTGCCGCCTGGGACCACCCTCCGGTCCCCGCGACCCTGCTGGTGTTTCCCCGCTACGAGGCGACCGCGACCCGGGCAGCCACCCGCATCACGCCGATGGACGCCCTCGTCCGGCTGCTCGAGGATCGCCTGTTCCTGGGCTATCCGGTGACGGCTGAAGCCGTCGAACGCTTCCTGGCTTGGCTGGTTCGCGTACCGGCCTACGGTATCGTCTATCCCGACACCGACGCAGCGGAACGGATCCTGCGCGATCTTCTGGCCGGCCTCGATCCGTCCCGGACATGAGCGAGCGGGACGTCCGCTTCCGCGCGGCAGAGGCATCCGAGCGGACGTCGCGGTCCCGCCCACTCACAACCCTTCTCTGAAGTTCAGAAGTACCGCTGTCCGGCAACTTGACCCAGCTTTGTGACCTTTCCTGGCCAAAAGGAGTACACCTGCTTTGAAACAGACGATCGACGAAAGCTGGGCTTATCTCCGACACCTCCCGTTGCAGATTCTTATCCAACCATCGGCTTGGCTTGACTTCCGACCCTGACACCGCACGCGGTACAGATGCAGCCTGAGCATACCAAGTTCAAAATCTTGCTATCTTACAAACAGACATACCTTGCGGACGGAGCGAGCCCCGATCTCCAGGCGTCTGAACCAGGGAGTATAGATTGACCGAGCGCCACCGCGTCAAAACGCTGAGGCAGAGCACGGCCGAGGTCGAGTCGAAGCGCGCGTTCGAGTTCTGGCGCGACACGGCGCTGGCCATGTCCGGCGTCTCCACGGCCGGGGCCGAGGAACGGCGGTCGTTCGCAGCCAGTCGCCTCGTCGCTGTCACGCCTCACAGCACCTTGCTGCACACCGAAGGCCCGCGGGTCGATGTCGAGCGCTCGGCGCGCCATGTCCGCCAAGACGGGCGCGACACCGTCACAATCGCCCTGGTCCTGCGCGGTGCTCAGTACTTCGAACAAGGGACCCGTGGCGGGCGAATGGCTCCCGGCGACATCAGCGTCACCGACTCCGGACGCCCGTTCCGGATTGGGGCCTACGAGGATTACGAGGAGATCCGGCTGAGCGCGACGCGCGCAGCCTTCAGGACCCACGTCGGCGAGCCGGAAGCCTACGCCGGGCGCCTGATCGGCCACGGCCCGCTCAATGCTCTGTTCGCGACCTACCTGCGGTCCTACGCGGCCTTGGTGCCGGGCATGACGGAGGCCGAGGCCGGCATCGCGGTCGAGGGCACCCTCCACCTGTTCCGGAGTCTGGTGGGCGCTCCCACGGGTGACGTCACAGCGGACGCGCTGCGGTCACTGGCCGCGGTGCACATCGAACGCAGCCTACACGATCCGAAATTCGGTCCCGCCGCCCTGTACCGGGCGTTGTGCGTCTCCCGCAGCCGTCTCTACGCTGCCTTCGCCGACGGCGAGGGCGTGGCGGCGGCGATCCGCGACGCGCGCCTCGACCGAGCGTATCGCCAGTTATCGGCGCCTGCACCTGCCGGCGATAGCATCGCGACCATCATGTACCGGTGCGGCTTCACCAACGCGTCAGGCTTCAGCACCGCCTTCCGTCGGCGCTTCGGAATCGCGCCGCGCGATCTCAAAGCGTCGAACACCTGAGGGCGGACGGCCTTCCGGAACTGGGGCGGCTGCCAACCGCGTCACCGGCCGGGCCAGAACGCCGCGTCGCCTGGGAGGAGCGGCAACACATCGCGCACATGGTCTTGCGTCCTGATCTGAGGTACCGACCGCTCGTCGCGAATTCAGACCTGCCGCATTCCGCCGTCGACGCACAGTTCGGCACCCGCGACGAAGCTCGCCTCGTCGCTCAGCAGGAACAGCGTGGCCGCAGCCACTTCCTCCGGACGCGCCATGCGGCCAAGCGGGATCGGCGCGATCAACGCGGCTCGCCCCTCCTCCGGCACGCTCGCCATCATGGCGGTATCGGTCGGGCCGGGGGCCACCACGTTCACGCGGATGCCCTGGGGCGCCAGTTCCGCTGTCCATGTGCGCGCGTAGGAACGCAGCGCCGCCTTCGTAGCAGCGTAGGTTCCGTAGGGCGTCACCCCCATGACGTCGGCGATCGACCCCATCAGCACGACGGCCCCACCGTGCCCCATCGCGCCAAGAGCTGCCTGCAACCCAAAGACAGCCCCACGGACGTTGATCGCAAAGTGCCGGTCGAAATGCTCGGGTGTCCCCTGGCGCAGGGTCGCCGGTTCCGAGATACCCGCGTTGAGGACCAGCGCGTCGATCCGGCCATGCGTCTCCCGCACCGTCGCCACGACGCGGTGCAGATCCTCCTGTCGAGCTGCGTCCGCGACGAGCCCCTGCACACCGCGCCCGATCTTCGCAGCGGCGGCCTCGACCTCGTCGGTGCGCCGTCCGGTGAAGACGACCGTTGCCCCCTCGACCGCCAGCCGCTCGGCGACCGCAAGGCCGATGCCTTTCGCCCCGCCGACCACGAGCGCAACCTTGTCCATCATGCGAGCCATCGAAGCTTCCCTTCAACCACGATGGCTCCGAAGGTACAGATCGTATATCTGCTATCAAGAACGCACCTAGGATAGCCTAGATATGGCTGACGATACCGATCTCGATGCCGCGTCCGAGTGCGCGCTCGCCCACATGGCGCGGGTCCGCCCGGTGCTGGACAAGATCGCCGACAAGTGGACGGTCCTAATCCTCACGGTGCTCTGCCCGCGGCCTTCACGGTTCAACGCGATCAAGCGCCGGCTCGACGGCATCACGCACAAGGCGCTGGCGGACGCGTTGAAGCGGCTGGAGCGCAACGGACTGGTGACCCGAACAGTGCTGCCGACCGCACCGATCGGTGTCGAATATGCGATCACCCCGCTCGGGCATTCGCTGCGACAGCCCTTCGAGGCGCTCTGCGCTTGGGCGCTCACCAACGGTGCGGCGATCGAGGCAGCCAATCAGAAGCATGACAACCTCAAGACGAAGCTGTGAGAGCGCGTCAGCTTTCGGTTCGCCAAATGTTGAACCGTTGTGTCTCAGCAGGGTGGATTTCCGCCGGTCCGCTTTCGGGCGGCCATGCATAAGAGCAGACATCACCACCGCGCCCGCTCACGACCCTTCTTGGACCCCTTGAAGGTCCGCTTCGCAACGAAAGGTCGAGGATGGATCACGTCTAGGCTGATTGTGTGTCGGACGGTCTGCTTCAGAGCATGCGACACACCAAATCAGAGCTAACTACCACTTTTACTAGCATCCATTCGCTTGCAGGGGCCTGCTCTGGGGCAGCCTGTTCGCAAAGATCATCATATCCGTTCATGAAAATGTCTTCTAAATGGTCAGGACTTGCCATTGGCAGCTACGGCGAACTCCTGGCAAACGGCCCCACTTGGGACCCGTCAGTTAGGCTGGACTAGCGCCGGCCGGATCAAACGCGATCATAATTGGGCGAAACGCTTCGGTAAGATCGGCGTCCAGACGGCTGGTCATGGAGCGCAGGACGCTATAAGCTTTTACACCTGTCATGGGTGCTCGATACGGCCTCCGCTCAATCAACGCACCGTAGATGTCACAGATCGTCACCAGCCGCACCAGATCGGGGATTTCAGCAGCCTGCAGACCGTCTGGATAGCCGGATCCATCCAGCATCTCGTGGTGCGAGCGCACGACCTGCAGTACATCCTCTGAGAAACCGCCGCCCAACAGCATGTCGTATCCCAGCGCTGCATGGGTGCGCATGACCGCCATCTCTGGGTCGGTGAGCTTGCCGGGTTTATTCAAAATCGCTGGTGGTACCTGGATTTTGCCAACGTCGTGCAACAGCGCCGCTTTCGTCAATCGATAGCTGTCGAGACCGGCAAGGCCGAGCTTGGTTGCGAACGCCGCTGCTAAGCCCGTAACCAATAGACAGTGCCGATGTGTGGCTTCATCAAAGCGTTGCACGGCGCGGATCCAGTCACGGACACCACACTGCTGCACAGCCCGGGCGATCAGAACTGTCCCGATGTCCGCACACTCGGGGGTAACCGTATGGGGGGATAAAACAGTCTGGACGAAAAACCGCCGGGCTTCCTCGGCTATCTTGGCTGTAGCAGCGGAGCCGCCGGCTTCTTGGAGCCATTCGATACGGTCGAGGAGTCGATCACGCGCCGATTGGGCAGGAAGCGTTTCGGTCGGATCGAGGAGGCGGGCCTGCGCCTCGGCACGAGCGGTGTTACCGTGGGTCAGGAACAGGAAAGGGGCGCCGGCAGCACGGAGCGGTTCCAATATCCGCCGCAGACGCACAATGGCCTCCGAAGTGAGATGGGCGACATCGCCCACAATTAGGTCGGGCGGGTCCAGCGGCACGGCGCTGTCATAGAGATCATGGATCGCATAGATCCGGGTCGCGCCGAGGGATCGCTCGAGACGTTTGGTCCGAGACAGATCGTCGGAGATCAACAACAGCCTGTGCAAGCTGCCCTCCAATGTTCTCATGTCTGATGTATGAGCGTCAGTACGCTCAGATCTTGTGCGGAGGCCCCGTGCTGCGTCAGCCAGATCTGCTGGGAGCCAAAACCACTGCCCCAAGCAACACGGTCCAAATGGGAGAAAAATGATTTCTCCCATGATCCATCATGCCGCACGTACGGTAGAGAGAAAGCGGGTGACCTCGGCGTTTAGACTCTCGGACTGACGAGACAACTCTGAGGCCGCGTTCAAGACCTGACTGGCCGCCGCGCCGGTTTCCTCGGCGGCGCCAGCGACGCCGCTGATGTTGCTTGTCACCTCTGCAGTCCCCGCGGAGGCTTGGCTGACGTTGCGAACGATTTCCTGCGTCGCAGCCCCCTGTTCCTCGACGGCGGCGGCGATTGAGGTTGCGACGCCGCTGATCTCGCGGATCCGGCCCGTGATCTCGCCGATCGACGCAACGGCCTGACCCGTCGAGTTTTGGATCTTCGTGATCTGCCCGGATATGTCGCGCGTCGCCTTGGCGGTCTGCTCAGCGAGTGCTTTGACCTCGGATGCGACGACGGCGAAGCCCTTGCCGGCGACACCCGCCCGTGCCGCCTCGATCGTCGCATTGAGCGCCAGGAGGTTGGTTTGGCTGGCGATACTCGAAATCAGGCCGACGACATCGCCGATCTCGCCCACCGACGTGCTCAGTTCACGGACGAGCATGCCGGTCTGATCCGCTTCCCCTACTGCCAGACGCGCAAGTTCGGCCGATCCGTTCACCTGACGTCCAATCTCCTGTACCGATGAGCCGAGTTCTTCCGCTGCCGCGGCAACCGTATTGACGTTCGACGCCGCTTCCTCCGCCGCTGCCGCTACCGTCGTCGACTGGTTTGCGGTTTCCGTGGCCGTCGCAGTCATCGATTGTGCGGTGGCCTGCAGTTCGGTCGCGGACGACGAAACCATTCCGACGATGCCCCCCACGGCGCGATCGAAGCTGTCGGCGAGTTCGATCATCGTCCGGCGTCGTTCCGCCGCCGCCGCCGCGTCAGCGCTGCGTTGCAGGTCGGCCTGCTCGGATGCGGTCTTGGCGACCATGGCTTTGATGCCTTCAACGGCTTTACCTACCGCGCCGATCTCGTCACCGCGCTGGGCTTCGACGATGGGCGCATCGGTCTCTCCCTG
This sequence comes from Methylobacterium sp. GC_Met_2, assembly GCF_026540795.1. NCBI lineage: Bacteria > Pseudomonadati > Pseudomonadota > Alphaproteobacteria > Hyphomicrobiales > Methylobacteriaceae > Methylobacterium > Methylobacterium sp. GC_Met_2. The sequence goes on along the minus strand of NZ_JALNUM010000028.1, from coordinate 4,533 downwards.
CGCCATCCGCTGCAAAACTGACACGAGACGGCTCAACGGCCGGGCGATCAAGCCGAAGACCAGGACCGACAACAGCAGCGCAATTACGACGCTGGCGATGCTGCCGGCGATGCTCGTGAAATACGCCGTGTCGAACGCTTGCCGCTGTTCGGCACTTCGGTGGGCCAGGAGGTCTTGTTCCGTCTGTGCGATCTCCGCAGCACGCACGCGTAGGGCATCCATAGAAGCCTTGCCGGCTCCGCTCACCTCGATCTCCCGGGCTTTGTCGAGATGCCCAGCTTCTACGTTGGCGATCTCCCGGGCAGCAACACCGTCCGACCATGCGTCAGCGGCCTGTTTCAGAGTAGCGAGCCGGCTCTGTTGGTTGGGATTGTCCGAGGTGAGTTGCCTAATACGTTCAAAACTCTCGCGGAACTCAGCCTGACCTGTTTTATAGGGCGCCAGGAACTTGGGATCGCCTGAGATCAAATAGCCGCGCACACCGGTCTCTTGGTTGACCATGGCGTTCGTTACAGCATCGAGCGACCGTAAGACATGAAACGTGTGTTCGGTCATTTGGATGTTTGCATCGATCGCTTTAAGCCGGCCGTAGCCCAGCGCGCTGATACCAAGCGTGACCGCGGCAAGCGACATAAAGGCGGCCGTCATCTTAGTCGTAATCTTGAGATCAGCAATAAAGCGCATTTCGTCGACCCTTTGCAAAGCGCAATGTGCGTCTTGAATTGAGCTAAATTGTCATATGATCAGTTAAAATCGGCGAAAGCGGTCTTTGGAAAATATAATCTGGATTAGCTTCTGAATAAAATACAACCACTGGTACATGCTGCGTGCAGATTTTCACCGCGAGCCAAATAGCTGTAAATCTGGGTGCCGAGCCAGTTTTTCGCAGATAAACCGCTCGTCAAAATCCATTGGTGCGCCCAACCGGTGCAGCCTGTGCTCCTAAGCACTGCATATCGATTGCGACATATGGCGCATATTTATGGTTGTATAGGTCGCTAATTCCGAACATGCTTGGTATGGGAATTGTCCTTTCAGGGATATATGGCCGGGATCAAAATTAGCGATGGTCAAGATTCGGATTTATGTCGGACAAGGCTTTGCCGTCGAACGGGGACGAATGGTATCTGCAAGCGGATCGGTCGCTTAACAGGCCAGTAAATTCTCGAAGGCAACTAGTTTGTGTGCGTCGGGTTCAATGTGTTTTTTCGATGTTCCTGCTTTGAAGCGGATGGGCTGCAGTCCTCAAAGGGTGATTTGAGCAATATCTGTCTTCTGGCATCGCAATAAGATTTTAAAACGACTGGGCTGGGTCGGGTGCGGAACATCTGCTTCGAGGCGAATGAGCGACTTTTGCTCCCCGCCCCGAGCCGAAGTTGCCGGAGGGCTGACGAACGGCCGCTTTGGAGAACTGCCGATTGCGGTCCGGGTTTCTGGGTTGGGTCGGTAGGAGCCTGTCCGCTTTTCCGGCGGCCCTGCTCCGAAACGGACCGATTGCTTTCGGCCAATCCTGGTCACCGCTCAGGGCCCGCGTGAGCGCCTGAGATGGGTGGATCTCTGACCGTCTGCTTGCGCGAAACTGAGGCATGAGAGCGGACGGCGAGATCCTGCATCATTTACTTGGTCACACTCAGCCGCACCCAGGACGCACCTGCAGCGGTTTGGCTCGGTCCACGACATAGAAACTGCCGCGGCGAAGGCGTCATGCGCGCGTTCACCTGATCCGGCAGGTCGGCTTTGGACTTGGGGGGAGCCGGAGCGACTACTACGCGGCGTGAATGTTCGGCGGCCCGAGATGCTGCAGAAAATCCGGCTTGCCGAGGCTCACTCCAGCGCCGCGGAGGATCCCGTAGGCTGTGGTCACGTGGAAGAAGAAGTTCGGAAGCGCGAAGCCGGTGAGATAGGCCTGCCCGTTGAAGCGGTATCCCATGCCGTTCGGAAACTTCAGCTCGATTTCCCGCTCCGCGCCTGAGGCCAACGCCGCCGGATCAATGCCTTCAACGAAGGTAATCGTCCTGGCACAGCGCTCCTTGAGTTCAGCGAAGGTCGCCTCGACGTCGGGCATCGAGGGCGCTTCGATCCCAGCGAGCCGTGCCACCGCGTTCTTCGCGCTGTCGGACGCCATTTGGTACTGGGCAGGCAGTGGCCTCATGTCCGGAGCCAGCCGCCGGATGAGCAACTCGGCCTCCGGCTTTTCCGATGCCGCCTTGTCGAGCCACGTGCTCATGTTGCGAAGCGCGTTGACGAAGACGGGGACGCTGACGTCGTGGATGCTGATGCTCATCTGAGCTGGCTAAAGCACCTGCTTTCAAAGACACGGTGCGAAAGCGCACACCGTCTAAGGCTGCGTCGAACGGAGTTGCCAAACCGCGGACGAACATCCGCTTTGGAGAAGCGACGGGAGCGGTTCGGGCGGCTGGGTTGGGTCGTCAGCAGAACATCCGCATTCCCGGCAGTTCCGAGACAACGGTGATCGGGCGGATCGCCGAGGTCCGACGTGCTCGGCGGCGGTCGAATGCGACAAAGGACTCGCGCGGAAGCGCAGAGGCTGATCGCCCTGGCGACAGCTCGCGCATCACGATGTTGAATCGGCGCCATCCCTGCCTGTCTCGCTCAAGTCGCACGCCGGGAACCAGTTGCCGTGGAAGCCCGGCGGGATCCGATGCCCGAGATGGACCGTGGCGATGGGTGGCGCTGCAAACGATCGCGCGTCGAGGATGGCGAAGTCCGTCGTGTCACGCGCGGTGTCGATGACGAGCCCGACGAGCCAGCCTTCGTCCTCGCCTGCTCCGAGGCACGCCGGTACGAAGACGAACTCCCCAGGGATACGGTCGGGGCCGAACTCGTGCACGTGGCGCTCGCCCGTCTCCAAGTCGTGCTTGTAGAGCTGCGTCGCACCAGCAAGCTGGGTGTTGCCGTCGGCGGGGACGCTGACGGTGTAGAGGTAGCGGTGGCGCTGTCCGAGAAGCCGCTCATCGATGCGGGGGAACTCCTGCGCCCCGGGGTCGAGCACCCGCCGCACGACCCGCCGCGTCGCGTAATCGACCGTCCAGCGTTCGAGCTGACCTGGACGGTCGAGGCCGCCTCCGACCGAGGCGAACACCGTCTCATAGGCGATGACATCGAGGGTCACGCGCCCGTCTGAGTCGTCGTAGGCGTTGGCGACGTGGAACACGAAGCAGGGCTCGACCTCGCACCAGAGGATGTCGCCGCCGTCGCCCTGTCGGGGGAGGAGGCCCACCCGAGCCCTGTGGCTGTCATTCCAGCGGAACGGGAATCGGTAGCCGGCGAGGATCGCCGCGAACGAGAACGTGACGGGCAGGTCGAGCACGATCACGAAGCGCGCCGTGAACGCGCAGTCGTGAATACAGGGCCCGTGCTCGACCGCAATCGGAACGTCCCGCACGACCCGTCCGGTCGGCGCGACGACGACGTGGCGGACGCTGTCCCAGACGCGGCCGTCGTAGGCGATCGCGTGGGTCTCGCCGGTCAGCGGATCGTGGTGCGGGTGTCCGGTGAAGGACCCGGTGAGCGTGCCGTCGAACGGGTTGTAGCGCTGCTCATCCAGCGTCCGTGACAGTTCGACGGGGAAGCTGCCGGCCTCCACGACGGCGAAGATCCGGCCGCCGATCGCGACGACGTTGGTGTTGACGGTGTCGTTGCCGCCCCGCCGCGGCCCCGGCGCCGCAGGGCGCTTGAGCGTCGCGGCAGCCGAGCGTGAATCGATCCAGCGGTTGCGGTACCAAAGCGCCTTACCGGCCTCGATTGCGAGGCCGTGCACCATCCCGTCGCCGAGGAACCAGTCGTGACCCCGCGTCGCCGGGCGGACGGGATTGGCGCCCATCTTGAGGTAAAGGCCGTCGAGCCCCGGCGGGATCGATCCGGTGACCGGCAAGTTCTCCAGTGCCAACTCCTCCCGCATCGGCTCATGGACGCCGACGACGAAGGGGTTCACCGTGCTGGGTAAGCGCAGCCGGTTGCAGGCCGCCCACAAGCCGACGCCGGCCTCGGCCGCCGCGCGGATGGCCGACTTGACCCGGTTCGGCATTAGCAGCACTCCAAAGATCAGATGGCGGGCGAAGACGTTATCGCAGCGAACCCGTTCCGAAGGATGCCTACATCCTTCGGCAGTGACCGTCTTGGATCGCAGCCGGAACATCGCCCCCGCCTAACAGCGAGCTGTCGTTCAGATTTCCACTGCATCCAGCTCGCCCCAGCCGATCGACCCCCTCAGGAAGTTCAAACCCAACGCCATGAACGCAGCCGTCTCGGCGTTGTCCTTGCTATAGCCGTGCCCCCCGGCCGCAGGCTCGTAGAACGACGCCGCGTATCCCAGTGCGTGTAGCTTCGCCGCCATTTTGCGTGCGTGACCGGGATGGACCCGATCGTCGCGGCGGCTCGTGGCCAGCAGGATCGGCGGATAGGGACGCCCCTCCTCCGCAACGTGATAGGCCGAGATACCGGCGAGGTAGGCTCAGTCGGCCGGATCGGATGGATCGCCGTACTCCGCGATCCAGCTCGCTCCCGCCAGAC
>NZ_JALNUM010000279.1:0-529 GCF_026540795.1 Methylobacterium sp. GC_Met_2 | reverse complement strand
GACGTGAAGTTCGCCGCGCTGGAGATAGGCCTCGTTGACGCTGGTGATCTCGAGCTCGCCGCGGGGCGAGGGCTTCACGTCGGCGGCGATGTCGAGAACCTGGTTGTCGTAGAAGTACAGCCCGGTCACCGCCCAGGTCGATTCCGGGTTCTGCGGCTTCTCGACGATCTTGGTCGGCCGGCCGGACTTGTCCAGATTGACCACGCCGTAGGCCTGCGGATTCTCGACATGGTAGGCGAACACCGTCGCGCCCCGCTTGCGCACAGCCGCGCGCTCGAGAAGCTCGCCCATGCCGGCGCCGAAGAATAGGTTGTCGCCGAGGATCAGCGCGACGTCGTCGTCGCCGACGAAGTCGCGCCCGATGACGAAGGCCTGGGCGAGCCCCTCCGGCCGCGGTTGCAGGGCGTAGGAGAAGTGCAGGCCGAACTGCTCCCCGGTGCCGAACAGGCGCTTGTAGTTGTCGAGGTGCTCCGGCGACGAGATGATCAGGATCTCGCGGATGCCAGCCAGCATCAGCACCGAGACCGGG
>NZ_JALNUM010000278.1:0-535 GCF_026540795.1 Methylobacterium sp. GC_Met_2 | reverse complement strand
TCGCTGGTCGGTGCACCACTGCTGCTCACCAACTTCCTTCACCTCAGCATAGCGGCGCGCCAACTCGTCCTTGAAGGCGGCATTGGCCCGCTCAAGACCAAGCACCTTGGTGGCCACGTCACGCGCGGTCTGGGAGATCCGCAGCGCGGTCGTGCCGTCGATGGCGTAGTGCTTGCCGCAGAACGTGATGATGGCTGACTGGGCGCTGGACGCCCGGAGCAGGGCTAAAGCCTGCTCCTCCTGCGTTTGTGCGTGGATGGGCAAGGCATGCATGCCGGTGGCAAGTGCCAAGACAACAGGGACTCGCCAACGCATACCCACTACTCCAGCGGCCATGCCGCCTACTCTCGTCGGCACGGCAACACCGTGCTAGCTCACAAGATCCGTAGATATGTCTATTATTACAGCTTCGGTGTACAGCTAAGGGATTGACTAATTCCCCTTCGCATTACGTTTGTCATGGCCCCCATACATCAGAGGTGTAGATGAGCGACGACACATCGTTTCTGGCAACGGATCAGAGCAATTTCATCGA
>NZ_JALNUM010000277.1:0-550 GCF_026540795.1 Methylobacterium sp. GC_Met_2 | reverse complement strand
CGCCGTCGATGATCGTGGTGTTCTCCTTCTCGATCCGCACGCGCTTGGCGCGGCCGAGCATCGGGAGCGTCACGTTCTCGAGCTTGATGCCGAGATCCTCGGCGATCATCTGGCCCTTGGTCAGGATCGCGATGTCCTCGAGCATCGCCTTGCGGCGGTCACCGAAGCCCGGCGCCTTGACGGCCGCGACCTTCAGGCCGCCGCGCAGCTTGTTGACCACGAGGGTGGCCAGCGCCTCGCCCTCGATGTCCTCGGCGATGATCAGGAGCGGCTTGCCGGTCTGGACCACGGCCTCGAGCACCGGCAGCATCGCCTGGAGCGACGACAGCTTCTTCTCGTGGATGAGGATGTAGGGGTCCTCGAGTTCGGCGACCATCTTCTCCGCGTTCGTGATGAAGTACGGGGAGAGGTAGCCGCGGTCGAACTGCATGCCCTCGACGACGTCGAGCTCGGTCTCGGCGGTCTTGGCCTCCTCGACCGTGATCACGCCCTCGTTGCCGACCTTCTGCATCGCGTGGGCGATCATCTGGCCGATCTCGGTGTCGCCGTT
>NZ_JALNUM010000276.1:0-581 GCF_026540795.1 Methylobacterium sp. GC_Met_2 | reverse complement strand
CGATCCGCGAGCAGGCCGAGGCGGTGGCCGGCAACATCGTCAGCCTGTCGGAGAAGACCCAGACGATCGGCGACATCATCGAGACGGTCAACGACATCTCGGAGCGCACGCATCTCCTCGCCCTCAACGCCGCCATCGAGGCGGCCGCGGCCGGCGAGAGCGGACGCAGCTTCGCGGTGGTCGCCTCCGAGATGAAGCTGCTGGCCGATCAGGCCAAGGCGGCGACCGGTCAGGTGCGCGGCATCCTGGGCGAGATCCAGCGGGGCATCAACACCTCGGTGATGCTCACCGAGGAGGCGGTCAAGCGCGCCGCCGCCGGCAAGGCCCGCTCGGACACGACGCAGCGGACCATCGAGGAGATCACCGCCCGCGTGGAGGAGAACGTCCAGACCTTCCAGCAGATCGTCGCCTCGACGAATCAGCAGCAGCTCGGCATCGAGCAGGTGATGGGCGCGCTCCAGAACATCCGGCAGGCGAGCCAGCAGACCGCGGCCGGCACGCGGCAGGTCGAGTCCGCCTCGGCCAACCTCACGGAGCTGGCCCAGGCGCTGATGGCGCTCGCCGAACGCTACCGGCACTGA
>NZ_JALNUM010000275.1:0-587 GCF_026540795.1 Methylobacterium sp. GC_Met_2 | reverse complement strand
CGGTTCTGGCTCGACCGTGAACGGCGCACGCGCGACCGGGCGATGTTCGACCTCGCCATCGACAGCAAGCTGCGCGGCTGCGACATCGTCAAACTCAAGATTGGCGACCTCGTCAGCGGTGGTCGCGTCCGTAGTCGCGCCATCGTCATCCAGCGTAAGACCGGTCGACCAGTGCAGTTCGAGTTGCTCGAACCCGCCCGTACCAGCATCCTCTCCTGGCTAGAGGCCAGGGGTGGATCGCTCGACGACCATGTCTTCCCGAGCCGGCTCGACGGCGTCACGCACATCAGCACCAGACAGTATGCACGCTTGGTCGATGAGTGGGTCACGGGCATCGGGCTGCGCAGCGAGGACTACGGAACCCATTCCCTGCGTCGCACCAAGGCGTCGTTGATCTACAAGCGGACTGGCAACCTACGTGCCGTCCAGATCCTGCTCGGCCATACCAAGATCGAGAGCACGGTCAGGTATCTCGGTGTCGACGTTGAGGATGCTCTGACCCTAGCGGAAGGCACTGAGATTTGAGCACTGGCCCCCTCGGCTCCCGGGTCGAGGGGCTTTCAAACCGGCCCGGCTGCAAAGCGCCC
>NZ_JALNUM010000274.1:0-593 GCF_026540795.1 Methylobacterium sp. GC_Met_2 | reverse complement strand
TCGGCGATGAAGCGTTTGATGGCGGCCTGCACCTCGATCAGCGATCCGAACACGCCCCGTCGGAGCCGGCGTTTTGCGAGCTTGGCGAAGAAGCCCTCGACGGCATTGAGCCACGAGGCTGAGGTCGGGGTGAAGTGGAAGGTCCAGCGCGGGTGGCGGTCGAGCCAGGCACGGACCTTCGGGTGCTTGTGGACGGCATAGTTGTCCAGGATCGCGTGGACGATCTTGCCCGCCGGAACCGCCGCCTCGACCGCGTTGAGGAAGCGGATGAACTCCTGATGCCGGTGGCGCTGCATGCAGCGGCCGATCACCTTGCCCTCCAGCACGTCCAGGGCGGCAAACAGGGTCGTCGTGCCGTGGCGCTTGTAATCGTGAGTGCGCGTCGTCGGCTGGCCCGGCTTCATCGGCAACGGCTCCTGCGTGCGGGCGAGCGCCTGGATCTGGCTCTTCTCGTCGACCGAGAGCACGACGGCGTGGGCCGGCGGGTCGATGTAGAGCCCGACGACGTCGCGCAGCTTGGCGGCGAAGGCCGGGTCGGTGGAGAGCTTGAACTGCCGGACCCGATGCGGCTGTAGGCCGTGCCCCCGCCAGAT
>NZ_JALNUM010000273.1:0-643 GCF_026540795.1 Methylobacterium sp. GC_Met_2 | reverse complement strand
GACGCCACCGCAGGACCTGCAACGCACGCTCTCGGCCATTCTCTGGCGGCATCAGAACGGGGCGAAATGGCGGGCCATTCCGGAGGATCTGGATCCTTGGTGGCGGGCCGCACGGATCTTCATCCGCTGGTCCCGTGCTGGCGTCTGGGAACGGCTCCTCAGCCTCGTGCACGAGCGTGGGCTCCAGCGCGGGATGGTGCTCCTCGGCGGCACGACCATACGCGCGCACCAGAAGGCGGCTGGTGCCGCCAAAAGTGGGGATCTGGGGCCGAGCGAGACACTCGTGAGGCTCTTGGCCGCTCGCGTGGCGGCTATGGCACCAAGGCTTGCGTGATCGCCGACGGGCAGGGCCGCGCCATCGCCTTCCAGCTGGCACCGGGGCAGGCGCACGAACTGCCCGATGCGGTTCCGCTGCTCGACCCGCTGCCCGGCGTGCCCAAGTGGGTCGTCGGAGACCGCGGCTACACCAGTCACGCCTTTCGCGAGCACATCTGGGACAGGGGTGCGCGCCCCGCGATCCCGCCTCGGCGCCACGAGGCCCCCGTCGCCTGCCCGGACTGGATCTACGACAACCGCAATCAGGTCGAGCGCCTCTGGGCGCGGCTCAAGGAATGGCGTGCCATCGCAACCCGCTACGAGAAAA
>NZ_JALNUM010000272.1:0-691 GCF_026540795.1 Methylobacterium sp. GC_Met_2 | reverse complement strand
ATACCAACGCTGATTGATCAGAACTCCTGAGCCCCGGTGCGCAGTCCGATGGACATGATGCGCCAGGGTCGGTCGATGAGGCTGTTCCAGGCGTGGCAGCAGTGGTCGAGGATGTCGGCGTGGGATTTGAAGACGCGGTTGCCGAGCCCGTTGTCGCGCATGAACTGCCATAGGTTCTCGACCGGGTTGAGTTCGGGGGGCGGGCCGGCAGGGGCGGCAGGGTGATGTTGGCGGGCGCGACGAGTTTCCTGGTGGTGTGCCACCCGGCCTGATCGAGCAGCAGCACGGCGTGCGCACCGGGGGCGACGGCCTGGGCGATCTCTTCGAGACGAAAGGCCATCGCCGCGGTGGTGCAGCGGGGCATGACGAGGCCGTCCCCTTTGCCGAGGGCGGGGCAGACCGGACACCGAGACGCCACGACCCAGTCGCGCACCGTCTGGAGCCCGACCCCGCCGAGAGCGGCGGCGGCCGAGCGTGAGCCGCCCGCGTAGATCGCCGACACAGCCAGCAGGCGCCGCGGATGGGCGGGATCGCGCGCGCACTTGGCCACGGCGCGCAGGCCCTCCGCGTCGAAGTCCGACCGCAGTGGCACCGGTGCAGCCATGCCATCTCCTCGGGCTCCAAACCCGAAGACAGAATCACCCTTCAGCCGCCAAGGCTACCCCGTGAGTCCCACTCAACGAGAGCTGGT
>NZ_JALNUM010000271.1:0-718 GCF_026540795.1 Methylobacterium sp. GC_Met_2 | reverse complement strand
GTTCCCCATTGCATCGATTCGCTGGGTCGAGCCGCCGGCGATCCGCACGCGCACGTCGCAAAAGCCGACGCTCAACCGTCTCGTGGTGCCCCGCCGCCACGTCACGACCCGTCCGGCCAAATCCGCCAGGACGGTCGCGGCAGCCACCGAGGGCTGATCCGGGACGCGATGCTGGCCTCGGGCGACCACGCCCGGCGACCGAAATGACCATCGCCACGTTGAGCGGATAGACCTTGTTGCGCCGGGAGATGCCGACCAGCCAGGTCAGACGGCGATCGCTCAGCGCTTGTTGGAGCGGGGTGAACCTTCCGTAGCCGAAGTGCGCACGTTCGGCATGAACCCGGTCGTATTGCAGAGGGCGATCTTCGCTTTGATCTGGGGACGACGCAGATGCTCCGGCACACCGGCCATGCCATCCGATCAGGATCGCATGTCCATACGTCGGGCAGGAACCGCCTCAATCCGACGGCAACGGGAGACTTCACCGCGCGCGAGCATAAGGCGAGCGTCTGGCAGTTGGCGTTCTAGCCCAGTGTGGTAGCGTATTGGGGCGCTATCCCATCCGAGCGCTCACCCCTCTTGAGCAGGGCTGTGTCGTGGACCACGAGGATCGCGTCCGAATCGCCGACCATGCGATCGGTCTACGCGACGAGCGCCTGCTCCAGCGGGCCTACGTCCCAGATCCCGGCAGCGATGATGTGATGCAACCGATCGTACG
>NZ_JALNUM010000270.1:0-733 GCF_026540795.1 Methylobacterium sp. GC_Met_2 | reverse complement strand
TTCGCGCGTGGGTACACTGTCCTTGGTCGTCTTCGCATGAACACCGGTTCGTTAGAGCCCCTGACGGTTGTGAGTTTGAGGCAGTGGTCCAGCTCTCTTGGCTATCGCACGCTGACGAGAGCCCAGGTCGAAGCTGTGCTCATTGAGCATGCATTTTACGACGAGCTGATCATCGAGGCGGCGTATGACCTGCCAGAGTCAGCACATGCTGTACAGGCTCGATTGGATCGCTGCACCGATGCATTGATGGCTTTACTTGAGAGACGGTGGAACATAAGCCGATGAGCTCAGCGGTTTCTGCCTCGCCACACCAGGATCAACTGCGAAATAAAATGCGGTAGGAGCCGATGATCATGGAAAATAGAAACAATGGTCGCCTCGCAGTATATGAATTGTTGTGCGCCATTGCGGTATGCGGCTGGGCAACAGCTTTCGTCGCACTTGATCGCCCACCTCATCAAGCGCCACCAATTGTTTCATACCTAACGTTCACCGGATACCACGCGCGCTGATGGTAAACCCTTAGTTAGACCGGGAAGCTGGAAGAACTACGACCGCGGGCCGTCACCGCATAGGAACCGGTCTGCCTTGAGAGGGCCTAGTGGTTGAGCTCTGACGGTTGAGTCCGTGTGGGGTTTCGGTTTGAGGCCCATCCTGCGAGTCTGGCGGGATGCGCAGTGGCATCTCTTTCACGCTCTCCACCTCGGATCGCCTTCGGCTCGAAGCACTCGTC
>NZ_JALNUM010000027.1:0-58760 GCF_026540795.1 Methylobacterium sp. GC_Met_2 | reverse complement strand
CTGGTCCGCCCAACCTGGCAACCGGACGGTGATCCCGAATGCGATGTGTGAATCCGCTAGCCCTCAGAGGGGGAGAGGGAGATGTCCCGCCTCATAAGGTTTCCGTTTGAAAGCTTCAGTTGATGCGTCTCTGCCATCATCACGAGCGAAGTGAAGTGACCCAGGGCAGCGCGACGTCTGCGAGCGTGGCGCTGCTGGATTGCTTCGCTCCGCTCGCAAAGACGGCGGGGCCGAAGCCATCAACCGGAAACCGTATCAATCGTCCATCTTCAGCGCGGCAATGAACGCCTCCTGCGGGATCTCGACGCGCCCGAACTGGCGCATCTTCTTCTTGCCTTCCTTCTGCTTGTCCAACAGCTTGCGCTTACGCGAGATGTCGCCGCCGTAGCATTTGGCGGTCACGTCCTTGGACAGGGCCTTGATCGTCTCGCGGGCGATGATCTTGCCGCCGATCGCCGCCTGGACGGGGATCTGGAACAGGTGGCGGGGGATCAGGTCCTTCAGCTTCTCGCACATGGCCCGGCCGCGCGATTCGGCGCGGGTGCGGTGGACCAGCATCGAAAGGGCATCCACCGGCTCGGCATTGACCAGGATCGACATCTTCACGAGGTCACCCTCGCGGTAATCCGAGACGTGGTAGTCGAACGAGGCGTAGCCCTTCGAGATCGACTTCAATCGGTCGTAGAAATCGAACACCACCTCGTTCAGCGGCAGATCATAGACCACCATGGCGCGCTTGCCGACGTAGTTGAGGTCCATCTGGACGCCGCGGCGGTCCTGGCAGAGCTTCAGCACGCCGCCGAGATACTCGTCCGGCGTCAGGATCGTGGCGCGGATCCAGGGCTCCTGGATCGTCTCGATCTTCATGATGTCCGGCATGTCGGCCGGATTATGCAATTCCTTGGTATCGCCATCGCGCATCTGCAGTCGGTAGACCACCGAGGGCGCCGTGGAGATCAGGTCGAGGTTGAACTCGCGCTCCAGCCGCTCCTGGATGATTTCCAGGTGCAGCAGCCCGAGGAAGCCGCAGCGGAAGCCGAAGCCGAGCGCGGCCGAGCTTTCCATCTCGTACGAGAACGAGGCGTCGTTGAGCCGTAGACGGCCCATGGCCGAGCGCAGGTTCTCGAACTCGGCCGCATCCACCGGGAACAGGCCGCAGAACACCACCGCCTGGACTTCCTTGAAGCCCGGCAGCATCTCGGTGGTCTGGCGCTTGTCCTCGGTGATGGTATCGCCGACGCGGGTGTCAGCGACCTCCTTGATCGAGCCGGTGAAGAAGCCGACCTCGCCCGGGCCCAGCGCGTCGATATCGGCCATCTTGGGCCGGAACACGCCGATCCGGTCGACGCCGTAGACGGCGTCGGCCCCCATCATGCGGATGGTCATGCCCTTCTTGAGCGTGCCGTCGATGATCCGCACCAGAACGACGACGCCGAGATAGGCGTCGTACCAGCTGTCCACGAGCAGCGCCTTGAGCGGCGCGTCCCGGTTGCCCTTCGGCGCCGGCAGGCGGGTGACGATCGCCTCCAGCACCGCCTCGATGTTGAGGCCGGTCTTGGCCGAGATCGGCACGGCGTTCGAGGCATCGAGGCCGATCACCTCCTCGATCTGCTCCTTGACCCGCTCGGGCTCGGCGGCCGGCAGATCGACCTTGTTGAGGACGGGCACGATCTCGTGATTGGCGTCGAGCGCCTGATAGACGTTGGCCAGCGTCTGCGCCTCGACGCCCTGGGACGCATCCACCACCAGCAGCGAGCCCTCGCAGGCGGCGAGTGAACGCGACACCTCGTAGGCAAAGTCGACGTGGCCGGGCGTGTCCATGAGGTTCAGGACGTAAGTCTGGCCGTCCTGCGCCTTGTATTCCAGGCGTACGGTCTGCGCCTTGATGGTGATGCCGCGCTCTTTCTCGATATCCATCGAGTCGAGCATCTGCTCGCTCATGTCGCGCAGCGCGACGGTGCCGGTGGCCTGGATCAGCCGGTCCGCCAATGTCGATTTGCCGTGATCGATATGCGCGACGATCGAGAAGTTGCGAATGAATTCGATCGGGGCTGTCATCGGCATTCCGTTCGGGCGCGCTAAGACGCACACCGTCTGATGTCGGGGCGTGTTCGGAAGGAGCGGCTCCCGCGCGAGATAGCAGCGCTACAGGAAGGCGCCAAGCGCAGCCGCATCCGGCGTGCCATCCTGTCGCCGGACAAGCGGAAGGGCAGGGGCCGACGCAATCCGGCCCCCGCCCAAGCTGTCGAAGAATTACCCGTGCCGCCGCGAATGCCTCAGCGGCCGCGGTCGCGGATCAGGCGCTCGATCTCGGCCTCGCCGTGGGAGCGCGCCTTGGCCTCGGTCGGATGCTTCCGGTCGGAGCGCTGGTGCAGCTTGCCGTGCTTGCGGATGCTCCACTGGTACATGGAGCCGCTCTCGCCGACAGGTTCCACGTCGAGGCTGAAGGGGTAGGTATCTGTCTGGGTCTCGCTCATGGCCCCGATATGGGGCATTCAGCGACGTTTCGCCATGCCCTCGCGTGAAGTCCGCGCGCCCTCAGGCCTCCGAAACAGTCGTGCGCGCCCGCGCGGCCATGGCGACGAGGCTCTTGCGCAGCGCCCCCATGTCGCCGATGCGCTCGGGATAGACCACCCGGGCGGTGCGGTCGCCCGCCATCAGGTCCATTCCCTCGGGATCGAGGCCAGTCAGCCGCCAGGTCAGCCCATCCTCGGCGCCGCTGCCGGCAGCGTAGAGGGCGAGCGCGTCCGCATGGTCGGCGTTCATGTGCTCGACCGCCCCGCGCTCGCCCGCCACCACGGCCTCGGCTCCGGAGAGGTCGAGGAGCAACTGATCGCGGGTCAGCGTCGCGGCCTTGGCGAAGCCGCCGTTGAGGTGGCCGGCCTCCGGATCGAGGGCGAAGAAGCCGAAATCGGGAAAGTCGGCATAGAGCTTCGCCTTGGGGTGGCGGGCAAGGAACCGCTCCCGGGCCCGTATCTCGCCGGTCTGCTGGGCGCGTCCGACCATGGTGAGCCGGGGATGCGCGAGGGGATCGCCCTTGCCGGTCTGCGCAAACAACAGCGAGCAGCGCGGATTCGTGAGCAGGTTGCGGGTATGGGCCGAGAGCCGCGACAGCAGCATCAGCGGCATGCCGTCGACATCGGTGGCGATGGTCACGAGGGAGGCGAAGGGCGTGCCGTCCGGATCCAAGGTCGCCAGAGCCCCGGAGCGGATGCCGCGCAGGAGGCTCCGGGCGAGCCCGATCGCGTCGAAGGGCGCCTCGTCGGCCGGCAGTGGCCGGGCCGGTCCCCGCGGTCCGGGTGCATTTCCACCGGTCTGGCCCATGCCGTTCCTCCCCCACGCGAATTGCCGCCGCACACGCCCGATACGTTAGCGGGGCGGGGGCCGCCGCGCGAGGCGTTCGGCCCGCGTCAGATCGGCCGTTACGGCCAAGCTACGACCGCCGCTCGCTTTTTCCGATCGGGCGTACTAAAGCACCTGTCCCTTCGCGTGCGCCGGGCTACGCTGAAATCGCCCGGTTCGCGCTCTTGTCTGCCCCTCGGGGGCCGGGACACGGCGCGGCCTGCGCGTAAAGCCAGGACCGCGCCCGAACCCGTTCAGTCAGGGATCGCGCATGCCGACCATCGCCCTCGTCGACGACGACCGGAACATTCTCACCTCGGTCTCGATCGCGCTTGAGACCGAAGGCTACCGCATCCAGACCTATACGGACGGTGCCTCCGCGCTCGACGGCCTGCGCCATTCCCCACCGGATCTGGCGATCTTCGACATCAAGATGCCGCGCATGGACGGGATGGAGCTTCTCCGACGCCTGCGGCAGAAATCAGACCTTCCCGTGATCTTCCTGACGTCGAAGGACGAGGAGATCGACGAGCTGTTCGGCCTCAAGATGGGCGCGGACGACTTTATCCATAAGCCGTTCTCGCAGCGCCTGCTGGTGGAGCGCGTGAAGGCGGTGCTCCGCCGCTTCGCCAAAGAAGCCCCCGGCGCAACGCCGCGCGGGGCCGAGGAGGTTGCGGCCCGCTCGCTCGAGCGCGGCCTGCTGATGATGGATCCCGAGCGCCACACCTGCACGTGGAAGGGCGAGGCGGTGACCCTGACGGTCACGGAGTTCCTGATTCTCCAGGCCCTCGCGCAGCGCCCCGGCGTCGTGAAGAGCCGGAACGCCCTCATGGACGCGGCTTACGACGATCAGGTCTATGTCGATGACCGGACCATCGACAGTCACATCAAGCGCCTGCGCAAGAAGTTCAAGGTGACCGATCAGAGCTTCGACATGATCGAGACGCTCTACGGCGTCGGCTACCGGTTCAAGGAGGCGTGATCTTCAGGATCCGTCGCGTGTCCGCTCGTACACAAACCGAGACCGAGGAGGGCGAACCCCGCACCTCCCTGGCAAAAGCCCTCTCCCGCCCACTGACCTGGCCCCGTGCCCTCTGGGACGCGATCGGCCAGCGCGCCTCATCGAGCCTGACGCGCCGCATCGTCGTGCTCAACCTCGTCGGGCTGATCGCGCTGCTGGTCGGGTTCCTGTACCTCAACCAGTTCCGCCAGGGCCTGATCCAGGCGCGGATCCAGAGCCTCGCCATCCAGGGCGAGATCATCGCGGGCGCCATCGCGGCCTCCGCGTCGGTGGATACCGACACGATCCGAATCGACCCCGACAAGCTGCTCCAGCAGCAGGCCGGCGAGGTCGCCGAGGAGGAATCGCAACCGCTGGCCTTCTCGCTTAATCCCGAGAAGGTGGCGCCGCTTCTCTCGCGCCTCGTCACGCCGACCGGCAATCGGGCGCGGGTCTACGATCAGGAGGGTGGCCTCCTGTTCGACACCCGGACCCTGTTCAAGCGCGGTGATGCCGGCCGGACGGACTCGCTCGAGCCCCGGCTGCACAAGCCTGGAATGCTCGAATCAGCTTTCCAGACGGTCCAGACCAAGCTGAGCGGCCTGTTCCGCAGCCGGGCCGAGCCTACGGAGGAGACGGGCCCGCAAAACGGGCATTCGCTCCGGGAGGTCCAGGCGGCGTTGGGCGGAAATCGCGGCAGCTTGGTGCGCCGCAACAAGGAGGGCGAGACCACGGTGTCGGTGGCCGTACCGATCCACCGGGCCGGATCGGTCCGCGGCGCGCTGCTGATCTCGACGCAGGGCGACGCCATCGACCGGGTGATCGCCTCGGAGCGCTTCGGCCTGCTGCAGGTGTTCCTGGTCGCCTCGGCCGTGATGGTGGTGCTGTCGTTCCTGTTGGCCGGGGCCATCGCGGGCCCGGTGCGCCGCCTCGCCGAGGCGGCCGAGAAGGTGCGGATGGGCATCAAGACCCGCGAGGAGATTCCGGACTTCACCGAGCGGACCGACGAGATCGGCCATCTCTCCGGGGCGCTCCGCGACATGACTCAGGCGCTCTACCGACGGATCGACGCCATCGAGAGTTTTGCCGCGGATGTCAGCCACGAATTGAAGAACCCGCTGACCTCGCTGCGCAGCGCCGTCGAGACCCTGCCGCTCGCCCGGAACGACGATTCGCGTGGGCGCCTGATGGCGATCATCCAGCACGACGTGAAGCGCCTCGATCGCCTGATTAGCGACATCGCCGACGCCTCGCGCCTCGATGCCGAACTCGCCCGGGCGGAGGCCCGGCGCGTGGATCTCCGGCGCCTGCTCAGCACCGTCGTGTCGGTGGCCAACGAGCGCCGGCGGCCGAAGGATTGCCTGATCCAGCTCGACGTTGAGGCGACCGCGTTCGACAACGAGGCGCCGTTCACGATCATCGGCCACGACAGCCGGCTCGGCCAAGTCGTCAACAACCTGCTCGACAATGCCCGCTCGTTCTCGCCCAGCGACGCGAAGGTCCGCGTCGTGCTGCGCCGGGTTCGGAGTGAGATCGAGCTGGTCTGCGAGGATGAGGGGCCGGGCATCCCCGAGCATGCCCTGGAGCGCATCTTCGAGCGCTTCTACACCGACCGCCCCGAACAGGGGTTCGGCCAGAATTCCGGGCTCGGCCTGTCGATCTCGCGCCAGATCGTGCAGGCCCATCGCGGCACGATCCGCGCCGAGAACCGCCCCGGCGCGCCCGACGAGGACGGTGAACCCACCGTGCGCGGCGCCCGCTTCATCGTCCGTCTGCCGGCCGCACCCCGCCAGCTCCACGCGTGACGACGACGCTCCACGGCGCCTGCTGCGCGCTCGGCGGCGCCGGTATTCTGATCCGGGGCGCGGCCGGCGCCGGGAAATCGAGCCTGGCCCTGCTGCTTGCAGCGGCCGAAGACGGTGCCTTCGTAGCCGATGATCGGGTCGTCTGCGTAATCGTCCGCGGCCGTGTCATCGCCCGCCCGCATCCGGCGCTCTCCGGTCGCGTCGAGGTGCGGGGACAGGGGATCCTTTCGGTGGCCGACCTCGGCGTCTCGGCCAATCCCGAGACGGTACTCGATCTCATCGTCGATCTCGTCGCCTCTGTGCCGCGCCTGCCGGAGCCGGCCGGTTCCGAGGGCCTTCTGGGCATTCCGCTCCCCCGCCTCGTCCTCGATCGTGGTGTCCGCGCCGCCGGCTTGGCGCCGCTCCTCATTCGTGCGGCGCTGCGAAAGCGATGCCCGTGACTTCGCAGCCGCACACGTCGCCCGAGTCGCGCAGCGGTGGTGCTGCCCCATGGCGCACGCGCAGCAGCCGTGCCATGATCGCAGGGTTGTCCGGGCAAAAAAGTCGCGTTCGCCTTGTGGGGGGATGTGCGATGCACAACATGGCGGCACACACAGGACGTTGGAACACGTGTCGATGATTGGCATGGTGCTCGTCACTCACGGGCTGCTGGCGACCGAATTCAAGGCCGCTCTGGAGCACGTGGTCGGCCCCCAGGATCAGATCGAAACGATCACGATCGGGCCGGAGGACGATATGGAATTGCGGCGGCGGGACATCATGTCCGCGGTCTGCCGCGTGAATACCGGCGAGGGGGTCGTGGTGCTCACCGACATGTTCGGCGGGACTCCCTCCAACCTTGCGCTGTCCTGCATGAATGGCGGGTCGGTCGAGGTGGTGGCGGGCATCAACCTGCCGATGCTGATCAAGCTCGCCAGCGTCCGCGACGAGGAGAATCTCGGCGATGCTGTGCTCCACGCCCAGGAGGCGGGGCGCAAATACATCAACGTCGCCTCCCGCGTGCTCGCCGGGAAATAGGCTTTCAGGCTTCCAGAAGCGCCAGTTCGCGTGGCGGACGCCGCGAGCCCGCGGTGATTCCGATCGAAGCGGCGATGACGAGGCCGATCGCGAGGCACTGCACGAGCGTGATTCGCTCGCCCAGCAGCATCAGCCCGGCGCAGGCCGCGACCGCCGGCTCCAGGCTCATCAACACGCCGAAACTCTTCCGGTCGAGGCGGCGCAGGGCGACCATCTCAAGGGAATAGGGCAGGGCGCTCGACATCAGCGCCAAGACGAGGCCGGCCAGCAGCACGCCCGGCGCCAGCAATGCGGATCCAGCTTCAACCACGCCGAAGGGCGCGACCACGAGGGCGGCCGTCAGCATGCCCAGCGAGACCGCCTGACCGCCATCGATTCGGCCCGCGCGCTGCCCGAACAGGATGTAGAGCGCCCAGGCCGCGGCAGCGCCGAGATCGAGGACGACGCCAATCGGATCGAGGCCGTCCGTCGTGGCGATCGGCAGAAGCAGCATCAGCCCGAGGACGGCAAGGCCGATCCACAGGAAATCCGACCTGCGGCGCGAGGCAATCAGCGCGACCGAAAGCGGTCCGGCAAACTCGATCGCCACCGCCGGTCCGAGCGGTAGACGGGCCAGAGCCAGGTAGAACAGCAGGTTCATCGCCCCCAGCGCCGCGCCGTACTGGGCGATCCATCCGGCCTCACGGAGCGGCAGGATGCGACGCCACGGTCGCCAGATCGCGACGAGAATCAGCGCCGAGAAGCCGACCCGCAGGGACGACGTACCGGCCGCGCCGAGCACCGGGAACAGGCTCTTGGCGAAGGTGGCGCCGCATTGGAGCGAGACCATGCCGGTCACGAGGGCGGCGATTGAGAGGATGACGGGGGACGGGCGCGCCCGTCCGACCACGCTCACAAGATGAACCGGCTCAGATCCGCATTGGCTGCCAGATCCGCAACGCGGGACCGTACATAGGCGGCGTCGATCGGCACGGTCTCGCCCGACCTGTCAGTGGCCGTGAAGGAGATCTCGTCGATCACCCGTTCCAGCACCGTCTGGAGCCGCCGGGCGCCGATATTCTCCACCGAGGAATTCACCTCCACGGCGACCTTGGCCAGAGCGTCCACGGCATCGTCCGTGAAGGTCAGGGTCACACCCTCGGTCTCCATCAGCGCCACGGTCTGCTTCAGCAAGCTCGCCTCCGTGGAGGTCAGGATCTGGCGGAAGTCGTCCACCGTCAGCGGTTGCAGCTCGACCCGGATCGGGAGACGGCCCTGCAATTCCGGCAGGAGATCGGCCGGCTTCGAGACATGGAAGGCCCCAGAGGCGATGAACAGGATGTGGTCGGTCTTCACCGGCCCGTGCTTGGTCGCCACCGTGGTGCCCTCGATCAGCGGCAGCAGGTCACGCTGCACCCCCTCGCGGGAGACGTCGCCGGAGGAGCGGCCTTCGCGGGCGCAGATCTTGTCGATCTCGTCCAGGAAGACGATGCCGTTGTTCTCGACCTCGCGGATCGCTTCGCGGACCAGCGCCTCATCGTCGACCAGCTTGTCGGATTCCTCGGCGATCAGCGGCGCGAAGGCGTCACGCACGAGGATCCGCCGCGGCTTGCCGCGCTGGCCGCCGAGCGCCTTGCCCAGCATGTCGCCGATGTTGATCGCCCCCATCGACGCGCCGGGCATGCCGGGAATCTCGAACATCGGCATGCCCGCAGGCGGGCCCGAGGCCAGTTCCAGCTCCACTTCCTTGTCGTCGAGCTCACTGTCGCGCAGCTTGCGGCGGAAGCTGTCACGGGTGGCCGCACTGGCCGTGGGACCGACCAGGGCATCGAGGATCCGGTTCTCGGCAGCCGCCTCGGCCTTGGCCCGCACGCCGTCGCGCTTGGTCTGCCGGGTCAGGCCGATCGCCACCTCCACGAGGTCGCGTACGATCTGTTCGACATCGCGGCCGACATAGCCGACCTCGGTGAACTTCGTGGCTTCGATCTTCAGGAAGGGCGCGTTGGCAAGGCGGGCGAGGCGCCGGGCGATCTCGGTCTTGCCGCAGCCCGTGGGCCCGATCATCAGGATGTTCTTGGGCGCGACCTCCTCGCGGAGCGGCCCGGTGAGCTGCTGGCGGCGCCAGCGGTTGCGCAGCGCAATGGCCACGGCGCGTTTGGCGTCATGCTGCCCGACGATGAAGCGATCGAGTTCGGACACGATCTCGCGCGGAGAGAACGTCGTCACCGCTGTGCCATCCCTGTTGCCGGCCGCATCCCGCGGCCCACGGTCGGGAATGGGGTCCCGCGCGCCCCCGCGCAAGGGGCTGCGCGGGGTCGTAGTGCCGCCTTAGTGCGTCCCGAGCGAGGGCGCCGCATCGGCCTTGTCGTGCGTTCCGAATCGCTCGACCAGCGTCGCACTGGCTGCGTTCAGCCCCACGACCTCGACCACGCGCCCTCGCGCACGGGCCTTGAGCACCACGCGGTCGAGGGTAGCCACGGCCGAGATGTCCCAGAAATGCGCGCCCGTCACGTCGATGACGAGGCGCTCGACCGGTTCGAGCACATCGATCGCCTCCGCGAAGGTGCCGGCGGAGGCGAAGAAGATCTGCCCGGTGACCCGGTAGGTTCGGGTTTTCCCGTCGGGCGACAACGCGGACGTAACCTGGCTGAGGCGCGAAACCTTCCCGGCGAAGAACACCCCCGACAGGAGCACACCGACCAGGACGCCGATGGCGAGATCCTTGGTGGCAACCACGACGAGGACCGTCGCCAGCATCACCGCCGACGAGGGCAGGGGGTTGGTGCGCAACTGCGCCAGCGAGCGCCACGAGAAGGTGTTGAGCGAGACCATGATCATCACGGCGGTGAGCGCCGCCACCGGCACGACGGCGAGCAGATCCTGAAGCGCCACCAACAGCAGGAGCAGGAAGGCCCCGGCCACGAGAGTCGATAGCCGGCCCCGCGCCCCGGAGGAGACGTTGATCACCGACTGGCCGATCATCGCGCAGCCACCCATGCCGCCGAACACGGCCGACGCCATGTTGGCGACGCCCTGACCCATGCATTCGCGATTCTTGTCGCTGCCGGTGTCGGTCATGTCGTCGACGATCTGCGCGGTCAGCAGACTCTCCAGAAGGCCGACGGCGGCAAGCGTCGCCGCGTAGGGCAGGATGATGCGCAACGTCTCCCAGTTCAGGGGCACGTCCGGCAGCGCGAAGCTCGGCAGCGACGACGGTAGGGCGCCGAGGTGCGCGACGGTGCGCACGTCGAGGTGGAACACAGCCGTGACGACGGTCAGAACGGCGATCGCCACCAGGGGGGACGGAACGGCCCGGGTGATCCGCGGGACGCCGTAGATGATCGCGAGTCCCAGTGCGATCAGCCCGTAGGTCGCCGGGGTCACGCCGGTGAGTTCGGGCAGCTGCGCTAAAAAGATCAGGATCGCCAAGGCGTTGACGAAGCCGGTCATCACCGATTGCGAGACGAACCGCATCAGCCGGCCGAGCTTCAGCACGCCGGCCAGGATCTGGATGAGCCCCATCAGGATGGTCGCGGCGAAGAGGTACTGAACCCCGTGCTCGCGCACGAGCTCGACCATGACGACGGCGGTGGCGGCAGTGGCGGCCGAGATCATCGCAGGGCGTCCGCCCGCGAACGCGATCGTGCAGGCGATGACCACCGAAGCGTAGAGGCCGACCTTGGGATCGACCCCGGCGATTACCGAGAAGCCAATCGCTTCCGGGATGAGGGCGAGGGCGACGACGATGCCCGAAAGGGTGTCGCCGCGAAGATTGGAGAACCACCGGCCGCGAAGGCCAGTGGGTCCGGACAAGCTGGATTGCATGGGATGTTCCGCACGAGGCGCACGTCCGCGCCTTGGAGCGGACAAACTGGCGACTCGGATGCGTGGTCCGGCGGATCGGCGGCCGGAAGAGCCACCCGGGCTTTCACCGGGTCCTTGCGAATGCCGTATCCCTACGGCGCTTCGCGCTGCAACGCAACGTCGCCCCGTGCAGGACCGCCCCGAAGCAGCGTTGGCGTGCCAACGCTGCTTGGGTTCTTGGCCGGTTGCAGGTTTTTATCGCAAAACCGGTGGCCGCTTTCGCGAACCCTGCTTAGGCGGCCCGGACCTGCGTGACGAAGCCCGCCACCTCTCCGCCGAGCCCGTTCGACCGCCGGGCGATGTCGGCGGCAGCCTCGAGCACCTGTGCCGCGCTGATGCCGGTCTCGTTTGCCGCGCCGAGCACCAGGGCCATCGTGTCGGTGACCGAGCGGGTGCCGCTCGCCGCTTCGGCGATGCTGCGCGCGATCTCCTGCGTGGCGACCTGCTGCTCCTCGACCGCGGCGGCCACGCCGAGGGCGATGCCGTGGACCTGCTCGATCGTGCCGCCGATCTCCTCGATCGCCGCCACCGCCTCGTGCGTCGCGGTGCGCATGGCGGCGATCTGGCCGGCGATCTCCTCGGTCGCCTTGGCGGTCTGCGTCGCCAGATCCTTCACCTCGGTCGCCACCACCGCGAAGCCCCGCCCGGCCTCTCCGGCGCGCGCTGCTTCGATCGTGGCATTGAGCGCGAGCAGATTGGTCTGCCCGGCGATGGTCGAGATCAGCGACACGACCCGCCCGATCCCATCGGCGCTTCGGGCCAGGGCCTGGACGCTGGCCCGTGTGCGCCGGGTCGCCTCGACCGCGCTCTCGGCGGCGCTCGAGGTCTGGGAAACCTGAACGCCGATCTCGCTCGCCGTGGCCGCGAGTTCCTCCGTCGCGGCTGCCACCGCCTCGACGTTGTGCGACGTGGTCTCGGCGGCGCGCGTCACGGCCTGCGACTGGCTGCCTGTCCGCTCGGCATTGCCGGCCATCGTGGCGGCGGCCCGCTCCATCCCGGCGGCCGCACCGGCGAGGTGTTGGACGAGGCCACCGATATTGCCCTGGAATTGATCGGCGAGGGCGGTCATCTCGCTACGCTTGCGCGTCGTCGAATCCGCGTCCGAGCGCTGGTGATCCTGGCGCTGCGCCTCCGCCTTCTGCAGCATCTCGCTGAGGATCCGCGTGCTCGTCCAGATCGCGCCGATCTCGTCGCGGCGAACCGTTACGGCCGGCAGCGCGTGATCCCCCCGCGACAGGCGCTCGATCGCGTCCGAGACCGCGCGTAGCGGCCGGGCGATCTGCCGCTGTCCGACGAGCAGACCCAGGGCGCCGCAGATCAACGTGCCGAGGAGCGCGAGGCCCAGAAGGAGGATCGTCCGCGCCTGGAACAGCGCCTGGGTATCGCCCCGGATCGCCGCCATCTCGACCCGTCCCTGGCTGACCAGGGCGTCGATGCTGGCCTGGAAGGCTTTGCGATTGGCGCGGTTGGAGTCGTTGAAGCCGAGCTCGGCGGCGGCGCGCGGGCCGGCCGTCTCTCCGGCGTCCGCCAGGGCGCTTCGGAGGGTGCGGTAGGCTTCGAAGTTGCGGGTCATGGCCTCGAAGAGCGGACGCTCGGACTCGGCCAGTTGCGGAGCCCACTCGGTCCGGAGGGCATCCATCTCGCTCAGGCCCTTCCGGATGCCGGCGGCATATTTCGCCGCCTCGGCCCGGTCGGCGGAGGCGTAGACGCCCCGGGAGTCCATCGTGACCTCCGCGGCGAGCCGGTTGAAGTTCGCCGCGTTGAGCGCACGGATTGAGGCATTCTCGACGTTCGATAGGGACGTCTCAAAGCTTCGCAGCGTCACCACGCCGACGCCCGCGACCACCAGCGTCGTCAGGCTGCACGCGCCCACGAAGCCCAGAAGTTTCCCGCCGATATTCATAGTGCTCCAACCCTAGAGGCTCGGTTGGATGCAAAATATCGTTGATAGTTCAAGAGGCCGTTAACCGCCCGTGGGCGGATGGATCTGTATTCGCACGACCGTGCTGCGCACCCGCAACGATGGATCTCACCTGGCTAGAAGTCAGGCGCCATCGAGCGCCTCCATGACCAGATTGCCGTTGGTATAGACGCAGATCTCGGCGGCGATCGCCATGGCGCGGCGCACGATCGCCTCCGCGTCGAGATCGCCATCCTCCAGGGCCCGCGCTGCCGCCAGCGCGTAGTTGCCGCCCGAGCCGATGGCCATCACGCCGCTCTCGGGTTCCAGCACGTCGCCCGATCCCGACAGGAGCAGGCTGACGTCGCGGTCGGCGACCAGCATCATGGCTTCCAGCCGGCGCAGGTAGCGGTCCGTTCGCCAATCCTTCGTCAGCTCCACGCAGGCGCGGGTCAGCTGTCCGGGATATTGTTCGAGCTTGGCTTCGAGCCGCTCGAACAGGGTGAAGGCGTCGGCCGTGGCGCCCGCGAAGCCGCCGATCACGGCGCCCTTGGCAAGACGCCGGACCTTCCGGGCATTGCCCTTGACGATGGTCTGTCCGAGGCTGACCTGTCCATCGCCGCCCAGCACCACGCGGCCACCCTTTCGGACCATCAGGATGGTGGTGGCATGCATCTGGGGCACCGCGCCCCGGTCGTCGTACCTGAATGTGTCCTGGCTCAACGGTCGGCTCCGATCTCGATCGCGTCGAGATGGGGAGATTGGCCGGCCACGTCCAGCCGGATCGTCACCGCAATCCTGGGATCTTGCCCGGTTCTCGCGGGGACCCGACGGCTTGCTCTACTCGGCCACCGCCTCAGGCGTCTGCACCGATCCCGCATCCGACAGGATCGACTGCGCCGCAGCTTCGGCCAGGAGGGCGTAGCCGCCATCGGCCATATGCAGGCCGTCGGAGGCGAAGAGCTGCTTCGTGGTCAGCTTCCCGTCTTGCACCCAGCCATGCATCAGGTCGGCGCGCCGGATGACCGGCACGTCCAGCTCGTCCCCGATGCTGCGAACGGCCTCAAGGAAGCGGGAGGCACCCGGCGTCGACTCGAGCTTCGGGCACCATTGCGGTTCCATCAGCACCACGTCGATGCCGGCCTCGCGGATCCGACGGATCGCCGCCACCGTGGCGGCGCGGAAATGAGCCACGGACACGCCGCGCAGCGGATCGTTGCTGCCCGTCTGCCAGATGACAAGCTGCGGCTCCGCCTTGATCACGTCGCGGTCCAGGCGCGCCAGCATGTCATCCACGTGCTCGCCGCCGATGCCGCGGTTGATCACCGCCACGTCGATGCCGTGCAGCTTCTTGCGCAGGTCGGTCTGCAGCCGGGCCGGATAGGCGTTCGCGGGGCTCGACGCGCCGATGCCCTCGGTCGACGACGAACCGAACGCCACGATCTTCAGCGGCGCACCGATGGCGATTTGGCGGGCGACATGCGGAAGATCCGGGCTTTCGCGCAGATCGATACCCAGGAGGTCGAGCGATTCGGGCAACAGATCCGCGTAGGCGAGTACCGCCGTCGGGATTACGAGCAGGCCGCACAGCAGGCCGAGCCGGCGCAGCATACCGCGGGTCGACCGGGGGGCGACCTGAGTGTTCGAGGACTGGTTTTTCGCGGACTTGAACACTGGACCGACAGCTCCGGCACTCGCGAGCAATGGTTACAGTCTCACACGGGGATTTGAAAAGGGCCGTTCGGCCAGCGGTGTTAATCTGAAGTGAATTCGTAACACAAAATTAACGCCCGCGGATCGCCCACCGCTTTGCGTCCGTCCCCTTGATCGATCTGCGGCACGGACGATGCGTATGTCGGGCTCCGGGTCTCCGAGAGGGCGGCGGAGACCGGGGTTCGGGTCGCTGGGCATGACGTCCGAACCGGCCGCGAACCGGGTTGCGCCGTCCCAGGGTCGACAGCGTGCGCATCGCGATCCTCACCTCTTCCACCGAACCCCACGGCACCGGGATCCATGCGCTGGCACTCGGCGAAGCTTTGTGCGCGTTAGGCCACGAGGCCGTGGTTCACGCCCCCGATCCGACCGGCCGCGGTTTCTTCCGCGATGCCAGCTGTCCGGTGGTGTCGGTGGCGGCAAAACCGATCCGCGGCGCCGGAGCCGCGCTGGTCGGGGCACGGATCGCCGACTATCTGGCGCATTTCTCGACACCCGCGGCCTGCGATTTCGATGTCTTCCACGCGCAGTGCGGCATCGGCGGCAACGCGCTGACGACGCTGACCCGGCGACGCCTCATCGCCGGCTTCGCGCGCACGGTCCACCGGACCGAGATGCTCTCGGACCCGCAACTGGCCCGATGGCAGGATCGCGCGATCGTCGATGCCGGGCAGCTGTTCTGCCTCAGCCAAACCTGGGCCGCGACGCTTGCGGCCGAGTACGGAGCGCGGGCCGAGGTGGTCGGCACCGGCGTCGACGGGACGGCCTTCAGGCCCGATCCGGAACCCGGCGACGAGGCCCTGCGCCGGCGCCTTGGGCTCGGCCGCGGACCGGTTTTCCTGAGCATCGGCGCTTTCGATGCCCGCAAAAACGGCCTCGCGATCATCGAGGCGTTCGCGACGCTGCACCGACGCGTCCCGAAGGCTCAACTCGTCGTGGTGGGCACAGCGTCATCCCCTGAACCGACGGATTACGAGGCCTTTTGCTGCGCCGCGCTGGAACGCGCGGGCTTGGCGGTCGGTCCGGGCAAGCCGGTGATTCGCACTGGGCCGGTCGACCAGGCCGACATGCCGGGGCTCTACCGACTTTGCACGACGCTGGTCTCTCCCTCCCTGGCCGAGGGGTACGGCCAATGCGTGCTGGAGGCCATGGCCTGCGGCATCCCGGTGATCGTCTCCAAGCGGCCACCCTTCACCGAGTATCTCGCCCCCGGCGAGGCCCTGATGGTCAATCCCGAAGATGGGGAAGCCCTAACGGTGGCGATGCGGGAGAGCCTGGCACCGGCGCGGCGCGCCCGTCTGCGCAATGCCGGCATCGATGCGGCCCGCGTCCATACCTGGGCGGCCTGCGCGGCACGGCATCTGCCGGGCTATGCGACGCTCCTACAGGAACCAAGATTGGCCGTGCCGCCGGCCACCGGCGCGGCGGCCTGGAACATCACGCGGGTACCCACCGATGCCTGAGATGCGCTTCCACATCCGCTGGCCGGACGGCTCCCGCGAGGCCTGCTACTCGCCCTCGCTGGTCATCAAGGACCACCTCGCGGTCGGGCAGGACTACCCGCTCGATGAGTTCGTGGGCCTGAGCCGCGTCGCCCTCGGCATCGCCAGCGAGCGCGTTCAGGCCCGCTACGGCTTTCCGTGCGGGCGGGCCCAGGCGCAACTCGCCCGGATCGAGGAGGCTGCCAGCCGCCAGGATTCCGGAACCGTATACGTCGAAGCCTTCGAGGAGTGATCGCCGCGCCTTGCGTGCTTCGCTTCGGGATAAACGCATGCGAACAGGGGTTGTCGTCAGGTCCGAGCCGCACGGCTCACGATCGAGGCAGACGAACGTTATGGTGACCCGGATTGCTGCGGCCTTCGTCCTGGCCGCGACGCCCGTCGGAGCGCAGACGCGGCCCTCCAGTAAGGCAATGACCTGTCAGCAGACGAGCCGGCTGATCCAGGGGCGGGGTGCCCTCGTCCTCGGCACCGGTGGGATGACCTACGACCGGTTCGTGCGCGACCGGTCGTTCTGCGAGCCCACTGAGATCGCCAAGCGCGCCTTCCGCCCCACCCGGGACAACCCGAACTGCCTGATCGGCTATACCTGCTACGAGCCCGGACCGGGGGACTGGCCCGGCGCAGATTTCTAGCCGGCTTCCGCGATGCCGGAGGGCGATTCGAGGGTTACGAGGATCCGCCGGTCGCCTGCCCGCCGGGTGAAGCCCGTGGCGTCGAGATGCTCGAGGAGGGGGATCGAGAACTTGCGGGAGATCCCAAGCGTCGCGCCCGCTTCCCGGGCGAGGAAGCCGGTCTCCGGCGTCCCGGCGTTGGGGAAGGCCTCCAAAAGGCGCGTCCGGGCATCGGCCACCGCCTCCTGGTGGAACAGGACCGCGCGGCGTTGCACGCGGTCGACGGCTCGGATCACCGTCCCGGCGCCGACCAGATAAGTCAGCGCTTCTCGACGGCGCACGTCCCGCCCCACGGCTTCGCTCTCGTCGGGCGGGTTCAGTCCGGCACGTCGGAACATCTGTTCCAGCCGGCGGGCGGCCTCGCTCTCGTTGCGCGCAGGATCGAAATCGGCGCGCCGCCACAGGGTGCCGGCCTGACTTACACCCCCCGCCGCCACGAGGGCCCGCAGAGCCGAGCTAACGAGGAGGTCGGAAAGCACGAGCGACCGCGACAGGCGTTCCAGGGCGATCCCGTGCTCCATCGGGAAGTCGCGGTGATGCTGCGAGAGCGTCGCCAGGATCCCGGTCTGCAAAGCCTCGAAGGCCGGCGCGCCGATGAAGCGGTCGCCGACCTCGCGCGCGCCGGATGCGGTCAGGATTTCCCGGGCGCGGTCCGGGGCCGTGCCGGCGAGCCTGGCCAGTTCTGCGAGGGGGGCACCGGCCGCGCCGACCTGCCCGAGACGGACCGAGATCGCCTTCGCCGGCCCTCCCGATGCCAGCGCGGCCAGATTGGCCATGGTACGCGGATCGTTGCGGCGCCGGCGCCGGCTCGCCGGATCGAGGATGTGCCCGCCCGCGATGGTCGCGGCGGGCGAATCGAGCCGCAGAACATAGGGCTCCCGCGCCGGGACGGAGACCGGCTGCGCGAGGTGCAGCTGCGCCTGCGTGCTGGCTCCCGGCTCCAGGACGTCACGATCGAGCAGGCGCAGCCGGGCTTCGACCTCGGTGGTCCCGAACAGCAGGCGACAGGTCGTACCGCTCGCCACGGCGGCGTCCGCGCTGGCGGCGGCCGTGATCGCCACGTCGAGCCACGCGCTCGACTCGAGCAGACCCGCCGGCGCCAGGGCCTGTCCCCGAGCGATCTCATCGAGCCCGACCCCACGCAGGGCGACCGCCGTGCGTCGCCCCGGCTCGGCCCGCTCGACCGGACGCCCGTGGATCTGGAGACCACGCACAACCGCGCTGCGCCCGCCCGGTACGATCTCGATTAAGTCGCCGACCGAGAGCCCCCCCCGTCGCAGGGTTCCGGTCACCACCGTCCCGAAGCCGGCGCGGGAGAAGACCCGGTCCACCGGAAGGTACGGGAAACCGTCGTCGCGGCCGGTTTCGGCGTCGGCCAGCAGCTCGGCGAGGGCCGTCCCGAGGTCGGACAGGCCCGCGCCGGTGACCGTGGAGGTCGGAATGACCGGTCCTGCCTCAAGGCCGGCCCGAGCCGCGGCGGCCGTGATCTCGGCCGAACGTGCCGCGACCACCTCGGGGCTGACCAGATCGGATTTGGTGAGCGCCAGGACACCGCGGCGCACGCCGATCAGCCGTGCGATCTCGAGGTGCTCGACGGTCTGCGGCTTGATGCCCTCATGCGCATCCACCGCCAGCAGGACGGCCCGCATGCCGGTCGCCCCCGACACCATGGCGCGGACGAAGCGCTCGTGGCCGGGCAGATCAACGAGGTCGATCTCTCCCGCGTTGGTGGGCAGGAGCGCGAAGCCCGGCACGATCGAGACGCCGCGGGCGCGTTCTTCCTTGAGCCTGTCCGTCTCGACCCCGGTGAGCGCCCGGACGAGCGCCGTCTTGCCGTGATCCACGTGTCCGACCACGCCCACGAGAAGTGTCTTCAACGCAGTCACCGACCTGACTATCTCCGCGACGCTGCCGTCCATGCCGCGCACACCACTCGAATCGTCGGGAATCCCGCCGTGCCGGCTCATCGTCGAACCAGGGGCCGCCGGGCGGTCGGGGCCGGGGCATGCACGGCAGATGGATTGTGGACAATTTGTTTTGCCATGCGTTTTCGATTTGGGGAAGAGCGATTTTTACGCAGTGCAACATGCCCGGCTTGCAATGCGACTGAGCGATTTCGGTGCGACTCCGCGCACCGCGCGATTTTGCTACACTGACGTCGATTGCGATCGCGGCCGTTTGGTCTGGCCGCGACAGGTCGCGGCAACCCGACGCATGCCTTAGACGGTTGGGCATGCATGGTTACGACGAGGAGAGCATGAGCGAGAGCAGACGCAACGCCGGGGAGCCGCGCGAAGTCGAGTTGAAGCTCGCCTGCGCGGGGCCCGATCTGACGGTGCTCGCCGCCCATCCGCGGCTGCCGGGCGCGGCGGATGTCGAGCCCGACCAGCTGATCAGCGTCTATTTCGACACAGCCAACCGCGATTTGCAGGCGGCCGGCCTGACGCTGCGGGTGCGTGCCAAGGGTGGCCGCCATATCCAGACCGTGAAGGCGGGCGCGGGCGATATCGGACTGTTCGACCGGGCCGAGTGGGAGACCGAGATCGCCGGCGAGGATCCCGATCCCGCCGCCTGGGCCGGAACGGCCGCCGAGGCGGTGCTGCGCGAGGCTGATGCGCCGGTGGAGCGGCTCTTCTCGACTGTCGTGATGCGCCGGGAAATCCCGGTCACCCAAGGCGAGTCGCGGATCTTCGTCACCCTCGACGAAGGCCGGGTGGAAAGCCCTTCGGGCGAGGCGCCACTCTGCGAGATCGAGCTGGAGCTCCAGGAGGGCGATCCGGCCGACCTGTTCCAGCTGGCGCAGGCCCTGGCCGAGACGGTGCCGCTGCGCCTGAGCGTCTACAGCAAGAGCGCGATCGGCTTCGCGCTGATCGACGGCGGCGGACGCTCCATCGTCAAGTCCGAGGCGATCGATCTGCCGGAGGATGCGAGCGCCGGCACGGTGTTTCGCACGGTGGCACGGGCCTGCCTGCGCCACATGCGGCTCAACGAGACGGTGTTCCTGGAGGACGGGCAGCCGCCCGAGGCTCTCCATCAGATCCGCGTTGCCCTGCGTCGCCTGCGTTCGGCTTTGTCGCTGTTCGCCCCGATGCTCGCGGGGGATCCCCGGGCGGTGAGCTTCGCCGACGAGATCAAGCGTGTCACCGAACCCTTCGGTGAGGGCCGCAACCTCGATGTGTTCCTCGGACACACCCTGCCGGACCTGGTGAAGGAGCGCCCGGACGAGGCCGGGCTCGACGGGCTTCGCGAGCGGGCCGAGGCCGAACGGGAGCGCGCCTACGCGGTGGTCCTGTCGACGCTGCAGAGCCCGCAATGGCGCAGCCTGATCATCGATTTCGCCGGTTGGGTCGAGACCGGCGCCTGGACCACGCAGCCGGCCGCCGCCGAGGACGGGCGCGACTTTGCCGTCCGCGTACTCGACAAGGCGCGCGAGCGACTGAGGAAGCGCGGTCGCGGCTTGAAGCATCTCGATCCGCACACTCGGCACAGGGCCCGGATCGCGGCCAAGAAGTTGCGCTACGGCGCGGAATTCTTCGCAGGACTCTACCACAAGAAGAAAGCGCGCCGTCGGCAGGAAAAGTTCGGCGACGCCCTGTCGGATCTGCAGGATCATCTCGGGGCGCTCAACGACCTTGAGACCGCCCGTGCGATGACGGAACGCCTCTCGGGGCCGCCGATGCCCGGTTCGGACGATCCGAGCGCGCAGCAGCTCCTGAAGGCTGCCGCCGATGCCCGGTCGGATCTCCTCGACCTGAAGCCATTCTGGCGCTGAGGCGCACGCTACCGCTTGCGGATCTCGCGCCCTGCGGAGGGGGCGCGGGTTCCTGTTCCGGCGTGGCATACCGGGTTCATATATCGGCGTTGGACAAGGCAGATCCGGCAGCCGCTTCCCTCCCTCCCCCGCAAAGGGGGAGGGAGAGCGCCTGTCAGGCATGTCAGCGGATGACTGTCGTGTCCCGTAAACTACTTATCCAGTAGCCAGCAACCGAAGTCAGATTCGCACACATCGTAGCCGCTTATGGCCGCACGGGCCGACGGGGCGTTCGGATCGGGTCCAGGGGCAGGCGCATCGAAAACGAAGATCGCCCACAGGTAGAAACCGCCGCCGGCGCGAAGGTCGGGCCTGGGGGGCACCCGAACCTCGTTCCGGCGGCGTGACGACGGTGGCGGAACTCGCTGGGGGGACTTGGCCCGCCACCCGTCGACCGCGCATCGGCGCGGCTGAACCGACTCGTCGCATGGCGATGTTGCCCGAGCGTGTCTACCAAGCCAAGAGACCGCAGAAGTTGCAGATTCTGGTCGCGCCGGCGATCGGTGCGTCGAGCCGTTGCGCGACCTCGGCTTCCTTCCGCGCCAGCCTCTGCTATCCCTCCCGTATTCAGCCCGCGCCCAGCCCCCGGCACAGCCTTCATGAGCTTACTCCGCGACCTCCTCGGCCACGTGGGCCGCACCGTTACGGCCTATGTCGGCGATAAGGCGCTGATGCTCGCTGCGGTCTCGGCTGCGGCCAACGTCATCGTGGCCGACGGTGAGGTGGCCGGTCAGGAATTTGACGCTGCCCTCCTCGGGTTGAGCGCCGATCCGGTGCTGATGAAGGGCTACGATGCGCTGATGCTCGAGACCGAACTCTACGAGGGGATCGCCCGGGCGCGGACCCGCCTCGGCCGCGCGGAGAACCTGCGCAACGTCACGGCGATCGCGGAGCGGCCCGACAGCCAGCGCGAGAACGTCTTCCTGATCGCCGCCGATGTCGCCGATCAGGACGGGATCAGCAATATCGAGGCGAGTGCCCTCGGGGCGATCGCCGCCGCTCTGCAGGTCGACGGCGTCGGGCTCCTGCGGGCCAACCCGGTGCGTCGGCCGCCGGCCTGACTGGCATCGGCGTTGCTGAGACGGTGCGCCCGGCGCAGAACGGCGGGCGGATCGACGACCCAGGCGTGACACGGCGCTGCGCCGTGAGAGGAACCGGCATGGCCGAGACGAATCTGAGCAAGACCCACAACCTGCGCGCCGATGGCACACGGCTCTGGTCCACCATCCTGGAGACGGCCGCGTTCGGCGGCACGCCGGCCGGCGGCATCAATCGTCTGACACTCTCGGCCGAGGATGGCCGCGTCCGGGACTGGTTCCGCGAGGCCTGCATCGCGGCCGGGCTGGAGGTCTCGGTGGACGCGCTCGGGACGCAGTATGCCCTCCGCCCCGGCCGGGATATGGGCCGGAAGCCGATCGCCTTCGGTTCGCATCTCGACACGCAGCCCACGGGGGGCAAGTTCGACGGGGTGCTCGGCGTTCTGGCCGGTCTCGAAGTGATGCGAGTTCTCAACGATGCCGGCATCGAGACCGAGGCGCCGCTCCTCGTGGTCAACTGGACCAACGAGGAAGGCTCCCGCTTCGCGCCCGCCATGATGGCCTCGGCAGCCTACGCCGGAGATTTCACCACCGACGAGATCCTCGCCAAGCGCGATGCTGCCGGGACCACGGTTGCCGAGGCGCTCGACGCCATCGGCTATCGTGGGGTCGAGGCCGTCGGGACGCGCGAGATCGGCGCCTTCGTCGAGCTGCACATCGAGCAGGGGCCGATCCTGGAAGCCGAGGGCAAGACCATCGGGGTGGTCGAGGGCGGCCAGGGCATCATGTGGTTCGACGGGGTGATCACCGGTTTCGAGAGCCATGCTGGCACCACGCCGATGCCCCGCCGCCGGGATGCGCTGCTGGCGCTCTCCGAATTCGCGCTGGCCGCGGAGCGCATCGCCCTGGCGCACGCCCCCTCGGCGGTGGCCACGATCGGTGAGGCCGCGATTCTGGCGCCGTCCCGCAACGTCGTGCCCGGACGGGTCGCCTTCACGGTGGACGTGCGTGACCCGCGCTCGGCCACCCTCGACGCCATGGAGACCGCCCTGCAGGAGGCGGCTGCCGAGATCGCCGGGCGCCGCCGCCTGGAGATCCAGCTCAACCGGATCTGGCGCAAGGAGCCGGTGCCGTTCGACCCCGCCATCGTGGCGGCGATCGACGCGGCGGCCGAAGGACTCGGCCATCCCCGGCGCCGGATCATCTCGGGAGCCGGGCACGATGCCTGCAACCTCGCCGCCCGGGTGCCCGCCGCGATGATCTTCGTGCCATGCAAGGACGGGATCAGCCACAACGAGTCGGAATCCGCCACCCAGGCCGACTGCGCGGCCGGCACCGACGTGCTGCTCCAGACCGTGCTGCGCCTCGCCAACGCCCCCCGCGAGACCGGACCCGGCGCGTCCGCCTCGGAATGACGGGGCGGCCATCGGATGTCCGGTGGTGTAAGGCGGCGGAAAATCCGCTAAGGGCCGCCCCATGAGCGCGCAATCCTACCGCGACGCCAGGGGCCGACCGCTCGTCGCGGTCACCGGCCTCGGCGTCGTCTCCTCCCTCGGCCAGGGGCAGGCCGAGACCTGGGCTGCCATGACCGAGGGTCGGTCCGGCATCCACGCCATCGCGCGGTTCCCCACCGAGGGCCTGCGCACCCGGATCGCCGGCACGGTTGATTTCCTCGACACCGAGCCGCTGGTGGCGCCGCTCCTGTCCGAGCGCTTCGCAGCGGTGGCGGCCGAGGAGGCGATCGCCCAGGCCGGGATCGGCACGGCGGGTGATTTCCCCGGCGCCTTGTTCATCGCGGTGCCCCCGGTGGAGATGGAATGGCCGCAGCGGCAGGCCCTGGCCGAGGCAGCCGGCGGTGACGGCCCGGTCGATTACGCCGGCCTGCTTCGGGCCGCCGCGACGCGCCGGTTCGACGCCTGGCACGATCTGTTCATCTTCGGCACCGTGGCCGATCGCATCGCCGAGCGGTTCGGCACGAAGGGCTCGCCGATCTCGCTCTCGACCGCCTGCTCCTCCGGCGCCACCGCAATCCAGCTCGGCGTCGAGGCGATCCGGCGCGGCGAGGCCACAGCGGCTTTGTGCATCGGCACGGACGGCTCGGTGAACCCGGAATCGCTGATCCGCTTCTCGCTGCTCTCGGCCCTGTCCACCCGCAACGACGATCCGGAGGCGGCCTCGAAGCCGTTCTCCAAGGACCGGGACGGCTTCGTGATGGGTGAGGGTGCCGCCGCTCTGGTGCTCGAAGACGCTGCGTCGGCCCGGGCGCGCGGCGCAAAGATCCTCGGCTACGTCCTCGGCTGCGGCGAGAAGGGCGACGGCTTCCACCGCACCCGCTCCAGCCCCGACGGGGCGCCGATCATCGCGGCGATCCGGGCGAGCCTGGGGGATGCCGGGCTCGAACCCGACGGGATCGACACGGTCAACGCCCACGGCACCTCGACGCCCGAGAACGACAAGATGGAGGCGCTGGGTCTCGGTGCCGTCTTCGGCGACCGCGCAGCCGCCCTGCCGGTGACCTCCAACAAATCGATGATCGGCCACACCCTGACGGCCGCCGGCGCCATCGAGGCGGCGGTGTCGCTCATGACCATCCGCCATGGCCGCATCCCGCCGACCCTCAACCACCGCGTGCCGGATCCGACGATCGCCCTCGATATCGTCGAAACGGCCCGGGACCTTCCGGTGCGCACCGTGCTGTCGAATTCCTTCGGGTTCGGCGGCCAGAATACGTGCCTCGTCTTCGGAGCGGAGCCGGCGTGAGCGCGGCGACGGCCCCCCGCCGTATCCTCGTGACCGGCGGCGCGTCAGGGATCGGTGCGGCGATCGTCCGGGCCCTGGCCGGCGCGGGCTTTGCGGTGGAATTCACCTATCGATCCTCGGCCGACGACGCCCAGGCGCTGCTGTCCGAGCTCGGAGCGGCCCATCCGGACTGCGGCTTCGCGGCCCATGCCCTGGACCTCGCAGATCGGGCGGCCCTCGACGCCTTCTGCACGGCAGCCGAGGAGGGCGATTATTACGGCCTCGTCCACAATGCCGGCCAGTCCTACGACGCGCTCGCCGCCATGCTCGACCAGGAGCAGGCCGAGGCCGCCATGCAGGTCAACTTCTTCTCGCTGACCCGGCTCGCCAAGGCGCTGATCCGCCCGATGACGCGGGCGCGGTCCGGCCGCATCGTCGCGATCGGGTCGGTCGCCGCCCTGCGGGCCAATGCCGGCAACGCCGCCTACGCCGCCACCAAGGGCGCGCTGATCGCCTACTGCCGCACGCTCGCGATCGAGACGGCCAAGCGCGGCGTCACCGTCAACGTGATCGCGCCCGGCTTCGTCGACACCGCCATGATGGCGCGCTACGCCGCGTATCGCGATGGGATGGAGCGCCAGATCCCGGCCGGGCGGTTCGCGCAGCCCGAAGATGTCGCAGCGCTCGCAACCTTCTTGATGGGCGCGGGCGCGTCCTACATCACCGGGGCGGTGCTGCCGGTGGACGGCGGTCTGACCGCGATGATGGGCGTCCACCGGACCTGACCGGAGCATGCCGAACCGGACGATACCGCCGATGCGTGCCAGCTCTGCCCTCGCCATGGTCTTCTGTATCGGGGCGCCGTTCGCCGCCGGGCCGGCCCGGGCCGAGCCCGAAGCCTACCGGGTCACGGGCTTGGCGCCGGGCGAGGCACTGAGCATTCGCGTTGAGCCGGACGCCGCCGCCGAGCAGATCGGCGAGATCCGTGTCCGCGCCCTGGTCTTCGGCTGTACCAACGACACGCCGAGCCGCACGACATGGTGCCGCGTCAAGGCCGGGCGGACCCTGGGCTGGGCGCGGCGGCGGTATCTGGCGCCGGAATAGGGCGCCAGCGCGAGCTGGCTGCTGCCGCTCTGTGCTTCGATGCGCGAGGCCATGTTGATCTGCGACGGGCCGGCGCGTAGCTCTCGGTGAGAGGTGAAACGATGGCGACCCTGATCCTGCGCGGGCGATCCGCACGCTGCGGCCGGACCAACTCATCGTTCTCCGGGTCGAGGGCAAGCCCCTGCGCTTCCGCAAGATCGTCGACACTGAGACCGGACACCCGACCGATGGCGTCCGGCCGGAGCCGGCCGATGCAGAGATTTGGCATGACTTGCAGACCCGCCGCGGTTCGATGATCACCGTAGATCCAGAGCGGCCGATGCCTGATCCGTATCTACTGCCTCTGAGCGCGACGCTGACGGAATGGAACAGCCCGGACGATGCCGCAGCCTATGACGGCCTTTGAACGCTTTGATGTTCTCACGGCGCTTTTTCCCTTCATCGACGTTCCGGTCCGCAAACCGCGGCCGGTGAAGGTGCTCTCGAACGGCACTTTCAACACCGCGAACGGGCCTGTCGTGAGTGCGATGATCACGACAGGCATCGGTAGCCACTGGCCGAGCGACCATTTGATCATCGATCTGACGGCGGCCGGCCTGAAGCATCCTTCGGTGGTCCGCTGCAAGCTTTTCACGCTGCCGAACACGCAGATCGGCCGCCGGATCGGACATCTCGCGGAGGCGGATCGCGCGCAACTCGCAACCCATTTCGAAGCGATCCTGCATGCCTGATGCTGATCGCGGCGCATCCGAAATCAAGGGCGCCGATGATGGAAAGACGATGATGGTACAAGCCCTTCAGCTCTTCGGCGACCGCGACCTGCGCCTGACCGAGATCGAGGCCGCGCCGGCGCCCGGTCCGGGCGAGGTGCGGATCCGCATCCGCGCCGTCGGGCTCAACTTCATCGACGTCTGGGGCTTTCGCGGCATGGCCTTCGTCAAGCGCAAGCTGCCCCTCGTGGTCGGGGCGGAAGCCGCGGGCGCGATCGAGTCGGTGGGGGCGGGCGTCGCGGGTCTCGCGCCCGGTGATCGGATCGTGCCCTACGGCGCCATGACCTGCGGCCAGTGCCGGGCCTGCCGCGAGGGGCGCGACAACCTCTGCGAGGACGTCTCCGGCGTGATGGGCTTCCATCTCGACGGCTTCGCCCGGGAACTGGTGACCCTGCCGGCGCGCCTCGTCGTGAAGGTGCCGGATGGGGTGAGCGACACCGATGCCGCCTGCGCGGGCATCGCGTTCGGCACCGTCCAGCACATGCTGTTCGACAACGCCCGTCTGGAGCCCGGCGAGAGCGTGCTCGTCCATGCCGGCGGCTCGGGGATCGGCACCGCGGCGATCCGCATGGCGAAGGCGATCGGCTGCACGGTCTACACGACGGTCGGCGACGACGAGAAGGGACGCCGGGCCGCGGAGTTGGGCGCCGACCACGTCATCAACTACCGGACCGAGCGGTTCGAGGGCGAGGTCCGGCGCCTGACCAAGCGCAAGGGCGTCGATGTCGTGTTCGAGCATGTCGGCGCCGACACGTGGAACGGCTCGCTGCTCTGCCTCAAGCGCGGCGGACGTCTGGTCACCTGCGGCTCGACCTCCGGCGTCTCGGCGACCATGAACCTGATGCAACTGTTCCAGCAGCAATACCGCATCACCGGTTCGTTCGGCTGCTCGCTCGCCAATATCCATCAGGCCCTCGACAAGATGGCCGCCGGCATCCGGCCCGTCGTCGACACCGTCTACCCCCTGGCCGACTTCGCGCAGGGGCTGGAACGCCTGGAATCGCGGACGGTGTTCGGCAAGATCCTCGTCGGTCTGTAGCGGGCTTCGCGCTGCGCCGGACATGGCGTAAACGGGGCCGTAAGGGTGCGTGGGGGCGGCCCGGATCTGCCTGGGAAGTAACAGTGCTGCGTCTCGCCCTCGTTCTGAAACGGTCCTGGCCGCGCCTTGCGGGCTACGCCATGATCCCGTTGATCCGTGCTCTGGTCTGGCTGGCGCGCCTCCTGGGGCCGCAGCGCTCGACCGCCTTCGGCGCAGGCCTGCTCCGCCGGATCGGGCCGCTCCTGCCGGCTCATCGCACCGCGCTGGCGAACCTGCGGGCAGCCTTCCCGGAGATGCCGGAGGCCGAACGGCGACTCATCGCACTCGAGGCCTGGGACAATCTCGGCCGTGTCGGGGCCGAGTACGCCCATCTCGACAGCCTGTTCGACTACGATCCGGCGGCAGCGGGCCCGTTGCGGACCGAGGTCGCCGGGATCGAGCACTTCGCCACCCTGCGCGACGACGGCGAGCCGGGCCTGATCTTCTCCGCGCATCTCGCCAACTGGGAATTGCCGGCGATCGCCGCGGCGCGGTTCG
The DNA here is from genome assembly GCF_026540795.1 of Methylobacterium sp. GC_Met_2. Classification (NCBI taxonomy): domain Bacteria; kingdom Pseudomonadati; phylum Pseudomonadota; class Alphaproteobacteria; order Hyphomicrobiales; family Methylobacteriaceae; genus Methylobacterium; species Methylobacterium sp. GC_Met_2. Next base: position 30,930 of record NZ_JALNUM010000027.1, on the reverse strand, counting down.
GCCTGGACGCGACGGCCGTGTTCCGGCCGCCCAACAATCCGGCGGCCGCGCGTCTCGTGCAGGAGGTCCGCCGCCGGTCCATGGGCGGACTGGCCGCCTCGAAGCCGGGCGCCGTCTTCGCCATGCGCGACGTCGTGGAGCAGGGCGGTCATCTCGGCCAGTTGATCGACCAGCACTTCACCCGCGGCGTCGTGGTGCAGTTCCTCGGGCGGCCCTGCCTTGCCAATCCGCTGCTCGCCAAGCTCGTCCGGCACTATGAATGCCCGGTCCACGGTGTCCGGGTCGTCCGGCTGCCGGAGGGCCGTTTCAGGCTCGAACTGACACCACCACTCGATCTGCCGCGGGCCGCGGACGGCACCATCGACGTGCCCGGCGCCATGCAGGCGATGACCGCCGTGGTCGAATCCTGGGTGCGCGAGAATCCCGGCCAGTGGCTGTGGATGCACCGTCGCTGGAGGCCTGACATGCTGCCCAAGGCGCGGGCCATGCCGCCATCGGCCGCAGTACCGGTACAACCGTCTCAAGCCAACGTGATTTCCCAGGCGGCGGACCAGGCGCTCTGATAGCGCCATGACGTCTCGGCACCAAGCCTGGATCCGCGAACGCAGCGCGCTTGGCGCCGCGGTCCTGCTCGTGGCCGCCGTGGCTACCTCCGCGGCACGGGCCGAGCCGGTCCGCGCGGTCGTGGAGCTGTTCACCAGTCAGGGCTGCGGTGCCTGCCGCACGGCCGAGCCCATCCTGCGCGACCTGTCGCGTCAGCCCGGGGTGATCGCCCTGACCCTGCCGGTGACCTACTGGGACTATCTGGGCTGGAAGGACACGCTGGCGTCGCGACCGCTGACCGAGCGCCAGCGCGCGTATGCCCGGGGACGCGGGGGCCGGCAGGTCTTCACGCCGCAGGCGGTGGTCGATGGCAGCGGCGTGGCCGTGGGTTCGGACAGGGTCGCCCTCGACCGGCTGATGCGGGACGGCGTCCAGCAAGATGGATTGCCGATCGCCGTTCACGGTGAGGCGCGCGGCGACCGCATTCGCGTCGAGATCGGGGCTGCGCCGGACGCCAAGACGCAGGCGCGCGGCGAGGTCTGGCTGGTCCCCGTGTTGCGCCGCCGGGCGGTCGCGATCCAGTCCGGCGAGAATGGCGGGCGGACCGCAACCTATGTCAACGTGGTTCGGGGCCTGCAGCATCTCGGCCATTGGGGCGGTCAGCCGCTCAGCTTCGACGTGCCCGGCACGCTGGCCGAGATCGCCGATGCGGACAGCTGGGTCGTGCTGCTTCAGGGCGGCGCCGACACCAAACCCGGCCGCATCTTGGGAGCCGCGAAGGGACCAGGGCTCTGAACCGCCGGGTTTTCCGTGCCCCGGGACGCCCTATTCGAGACTGATCGGGTCGATCTGACGGCGACCCTCGCGCCTGTGCCGCGTCTTCGACTCGTGCGCCAGTTCGGCGAGTTTGGCATCGAACCGGTCGGACAGGCGGCCGACCAAGCCGATCGTTCCATCGATGACACGGCTTACCAGGGCGACGGTACCGATCACGGCAGCGACGATGAGGCTCTCGATGGCGCGTACGATCCGGCGAACACGATGCATGGACGGCAGTCTCGATGTTTGCGGCGCGGGAAACGCCTTTGCCTGCGCGAAGTAGCGTTGTCGAAGGCCGGCGCGATGAGACCAAAAGCGGCGCTGCTTCGACGAGGGCGTGCGGAACCAAATCGAAGCGCATCCGGCGGGGGGCTCGACGGAGGTTGGGGTTCGCGAACCGCAGGGGCAGCAAGCCCGTTGCCTGCGATACGGCGGCGCTTTCGCGTCGCCATCCAGATCGAGTGTCGACCATGCGGCGACGCCACCTCCTGTCCGGCTTGCTCGCGACACTTTCGCTCGCGGGACGCCGCGCCGAGGCGGCCGACCCGGAGGTCGATGTTCTCCTGGTGCTCGCCGTGGATGTGTCGCTCAGCATCAGCGAGGCGCGCTTCGATCTCGAACGGCGCGGCTATGCCGAGGCTTTCGCCGACGCCAGAGTCCTGCGCGCCATCGGTGATGGGCCTGCCGGGCGCATCGGTGTCGCGCTGTTCGACTGGGCCGGGCCCGGAGAGCAGCGCGTCGCGGTCGACTGGATGACCATCGCGTCCGCACAGGACGCAGCTCTGTTCGCAGCGCGGCTCGACGCGGCGATGCGTCCGTTCTACGGCCGGACCGCGATCGGCTCCGCCCTCGACTTCGCGGCCGATCTCCTGGCGCGGGCACCGTTCCGGACCGAGCGGAAGGTGATCGACATCTCGGGCGATGGGACCGGCAATGCCGGGCGCCCGATCTCGGACGCGCGCGACGCCGCCATCTCGGCCGGCATCACGGTGAACGGCATCGTCGTCCTCACCGATCCGGATGGCATGCCGAACTTCCTGAGGGAGCACACCAACCCGCCCGGGGGCCTCGCGGCGTATTACCGGGATCACGTCATCGGCGGCGCGGGCGCGTTCGTGATGAGCGCGGAGACCTTCTCAGCGTTCGGACGCGCCATCATCGCCAAGTTGATCCGCGAGATTTCGTGACGCCGCCGGTGAAGGCGTCACCCGAACGGCTCGCACAGCACGATCGTGGGCACTAGCTTCATCCCGCACGCGCCCGGCGAGGCGCGGCCAGGGAGGAGCCGGAATGCGGATCTCGGCTGACGGGCTGTCCGCCTTTGTGCGGGACATCTTCGTGCGCGAGGGCTGTGCGGAGGCGGAGGCCGAGCGGATCGGCCGCTTCCTGGTCGCGGCCAACCTGACGGGCCACGACAGCCACGGCGTCGTCCGGGTGCCCCGCTACGTCGCGTGGCTGCGCACCGGCGAGGTCGAGGCGGGCCGCACGCCCGAAATCGTCACTGACGCGCCGTGCTTCGCCCTCGTGGACGCGCTCTACGGGTTCGGGCAGACCGCCGGACCTTTCGCGGTCGATCTCGGAATCGCGAAGGCGCGGGCGAACGGCGTCGCGATAATTGCCCTCCGGCATTCCGGGCATATCGGCCGGATCGGCGAATGGTCCGAGCGCGCCGCCGCTGCCGGGCTGGTCTCGGTCCATTTCGTCAATGTGGCGGGCAGCCTGCTGGTGGCACCGTTCGGCTCCGTCGAGCGGCGGTTCTCCACCGCGCCGTTCTCCGCCGGTTTTCCTGTGCCGGATGCCGATCCGATCATCCTCGACTTCGCCACCTCGTTGGTGGCCGAGGGCAAGGTGCTGGTCGCCTCCCGGGGCGGCAAGGCGCTGCCGGAGGGCGCGCTGATCGAGCCCGACGGTCGCCTCAGCGCGGATCCGGCGACCCTGTTCGGCCCCCTCGACGGGGACGAGCGCGACAACCAGCGCGGCGTCGGCGCAATCCGGGCTTTCGGCGAGCACAAGGGCTCGGGGCTGGCGCTGATGTGCGAGCTGCTCGCCGGCGCGCTCACCGGATCCGGCACGGCGGGGCCGGGCAAGCGCCGGATCTGCAACGGCATGCTCTCGATCTACGTGACGCCCGCGGCGCTCGGGACCGAGGATGTGCTGGCCACCGAGGCGCGGGCCTATCTCGATTTCTTCAAGAGCGCCCGCCCGATGCCCGGCGCCGAGGTGCTGCTGCCCGGCGAGCCGGAGCGCCGGATGCGGGTCCAGCGCCTTGCGGAGGGCGTACCTCTGCCGGAACCGGTCTGGGAGACGCTGCTCGCCGCCGGTCGCCCGCACGGGCTCGACGGGGATGCCTACCGCGCCTGATCGGGCGCGGCGGACGACGGTCTTTGCGGCGACCCCCGGTCACAATGGGGGCGCCGCGCCAAGCGGGGACGCCATCCCCGCGCTTCGGGAGGAACGCGATGCCTCGCTTGCGCTGGCTCATGATCGGCCTCTGCATGGCCGCCAACGCCATCAACTACATCGACCGCGCCAATCTCGCGGTCGCCGCCCCCTCCATGTCGAAGGAGTTGGGCCTCAATGCCACCGATATGGGCCTGATCCTGTCGGGCTTCTTCTGGACCTACGCGATCATGCAATTGCCGTTCGGCTACGTCGCCGACCGGGTCGGGGCGCGGCTCTCGCTGGTCGTGGCGGTGGTCTGGTGGTCGGCCTGCACGGCGCTGACCGCGGCCGGGCGGGGCTTCCTGTCGCTGCTGGGCCTGCGCATGCTGCTCGGCGTCGGCGAGGCGGGCGCCTACCCGTCCTTCGCCAAGGTCACGGCCTCGTGGTTCCCCCGTGGCGAGCGGAGCTTTGCCAGCAGCATCTTCGACAGCGGCTCGCGGGTCGGCTCGGCGCTGGCGATCCCGCTGGTCTCCTGGGTGATCGCGACGCTCGGCTGGCGCGAATCCTTCATCGTCACCGGCGTGCTCGGCTTCGTCTGGGCGGTGTTCTGGATGTGGCTCTATCGCGAGCCCGAGAACCACCCCGCCGTCTCGCCCGAAGACCTCGCCCGGCTCCGCGCCGCACAGGACCGGCCGAAATCCGTCGATGCTGCGGAGGCGCAGGAACAGGTGCCGTGGCTGTCCCTGTTCCGCTACCGCACGGTCTGGGGGATGATGGCCGGGTTCTTCTGCCTGAACTTCGTGATCTACTTCTTCATCACGTGGTTCCCGACCTACCTCGTCAAGGCGCGCGGCTTCTCGCTCGCCGAACTCGGCACCTTGGGCAGCCTGCCCGCGCTCGCCTCGATCCCGGCAGGTTGGCTCGGCGGCTTTGCCTCCGACGCGCTCTACCGCCGGGGCTGGAGCCTGACGGCCGCCCGCAAGACCTGCCTCGTCGGCGGCATGCTGATGTCCTCGGTGATCACGCTCTCGATCATCGCGCCCAACGTCTACGTGGCGTTGCTGTGCTTCGCGGTGGCTTATGGCAGCCTGGCCTTCACGGCGGCCTCGATCTGGGCGCTCCCCGGCGACGTGGCGCCGACGCCGGCCCATGTGGCCTCGATCGGCGGCATCCAGAACTTCGCCTCGAACGTCGCCGGCATCGTGACCACGACCTTCACCGGCGTGATGCTGACCGTCACGCAGGGCTCGTTCGTCATCCCGCTGATCGTGGCCGGCGGGTTCTGCCTGCTCGGCGCCGTCATCTACCTGTTCGTGGTCGGCGAGATCGCGCCGCTGCCGGTCCGGGAGGCTCGCGCCCCGGGGCTGCAGCCCGAAGCTGCCCGATGAGCGACACGACGCACCGCTAGGAGACAGCCATGCCTGCCTATCCCGTCATCGCCCTGCGGCCGGACGACGGCGTCGTCGTCGCCCGCGGCGCCATCGAGCCCGGCACGCCGGTCGCCGAGGGCGTCACCGCCGCCGAGCGGATCCCGGCCGGCCACAAGGTCGCGGTGCGCACGCATCGGAGCGGCGAGGCGGTGACCAAGTACGGCCAGATCATCGGCTTCGCCAAGGAGGAGATCGCGGCCGGGCGGCACGTCCACGTCCACAATCTCGGGATGGGCGCGTTCGCCCGCGACTATGCGTTCGGGGTCGATGCGAAGCCGACCCGGCTGGTCACGCCGCCCGCAACCTTCCAGGGCATTCGCCGCCCGGACGGGCGGATCGCGACCCGCAACTATGTCGGCATCCTCACCTCGGTGAATTGCAGCGCCCACGTCGCCGACCTGATCGCCGACGCGTTCCGGCGCCACCCGATCCTCGGGCTCGACCCGCTCGCGGCGTACCCGAACATCGACGGTGTGGTGGCGCTCACCCACAAGACCGGCTGCGGCATGGCGATGGGCGAGCCGCTGCGGCTCCTGCGCCGGACGCTCGCGGGCTATGCGCGGCACGTCAACTTCTCGCACATCGTGATGATCGGGCTCGGCTGCGAGGTGAACCAGATCGGCGCCTTCCTGGAGGAGCAGGGGCTGGGCGACCGGATCCGCAGCATGAACATCCAGAGCCTCGGGGGCACCCGCAAGACCGTCGAGGCCGGCATCGACTTCGTGAAGGGGATTCTGGACGAGGCCAACGTGGTCCATCGTGAGCCGGTGCCGGCGAGCGAGCTGATCGTCGCGCTGCAATGCGGCGGCTCGGACGGGTATTCGGGCGTCTCGGCCAACCCGGCGCTCGGGATCGCCAGCGACCTCGTGGTGCAGAACGGCGGCACGGTGATCCTGTCGGAGACCACGGAGACCTATGGCGCCGAGCACCTGTTCACCCGCCGCGCCGAGAGCCCGGAGGTCGGCCAGAAGCTCGTCGATCTGATGCGCTGGTGGGAGGAGTACACCCGCAAGGAGGGCTCGGAGATCGACGCCAACCCCTCGCCCGGCAACAAGGCCGGCGGCCTGACCACGATCCTGGAAAAGTCGCTCGGCGCCATGGCGAAGGCTGGGAGCACCAACCTCGTGGACGTGCTGCGCTACGCCGATCCGGTCACCGCTAAGGGCTTCGTGTTCATGGACACGCCCGGCTACGATCCGGTCTCGGCGACCGGGCAGGTGGCCGGCGGGGCGAACCTCGTGTGCTTCACCACCGGTCGGGGCAGCGTGTTCGGCTGCAAGCCGGCGCCGTCGATCAAGATCGCCACCAACTCGGCGATGTACCGGCGGCTTGAGGAGGACATGGATGTCAATTGCGGCACGATCCTCGATGGAGACGAGAGTGTCGAGCAGGCCGGGCGGCGGATCTTCGAGCGGATCCTGAAAGTCGCGGGCGGTGAGCGCACGAAGAGCGAGCAATTTGATTTCGGATCCTCGGAATTCGCGCCCTGGCAAATCGGCGCGACGGTGTGAGGCTCAGAGGTCCGTCCGCACCACGCCCGGGAAACCCAGGATGAAGTCGGGGCCGAAGGCGGTCACCGGCGTGTGGAAGCCTGCCGGCACCGCGCCCGAGGCGAGGCGCCGGGCGACTTCCAGGGCCGTCGCGGCCGTGAGCGTGTAGCCTTCGGGCGTCTCCATCCGGCTGGCCGCCTTCCGCCCGGCGCCATCCCAGGCCTCGGCCAGGAAGGTGCTGCGTGCCGTTTTCCGCGCTGTCTCCGACGGCCCGGCGGGAAGCCGATCGATGCCGCGGTTGATCAGCCGCTGTGCGGCCCCGCCCGCGATGATCCGCCGGATCCCGGCCGGCAAACCGGCGGCGGCCGCCATGGCGGGGAAGGCCTCGAAATACACGTCGATGTTGGGGACCCGCGTCGAGTACCACGCACTCGACACGTCACCCCAGCCGAGGCCGACCGTGCGCCGGGGGCCGCGGCCGAAATCGGCGCTGCCGCGGGGCGGGCTCGGCAACTCGACGATCCGGCCGTCCCGGCGCACCCGCGTGCCCCAGGCGATGCCCTCGACCATGGTGCGGGCGGTGCCCTGACTGAACCCGCCGAACCCGCCGATCGAGATCCACAGATGTGTCGCGCCGGGGAGTCGACGCGCCACATGGGCTGCGAGGCAATCGCTCGGCACCACGTCGAAGCCCGCGGCCGGGAGCAGCACGATGCCGGCCGCCTTCGCCTCCGCGTCGCGGGCGGCGAGCGCCTCCAGCACCGAGATCTCGCCGGTGATGTCGACGTAGTGCGCCCCCGCGGCGAGGCAGGCCTCGGCCATCGGCCGGGCGGTCCTGGAGAACGGGCCGGCGGCGTGGATCACGGCCGCGACTCCGGCAAGCGCGGTTCGCAGGCGTTCCGGTTCGTCGAGGCGGGCGGCGCGCGCTTCGAGGCCGAGCTGCTCGGCGAGCGGACGGAGCTTGTCCGGATCGCGCCCCGCCAGGATCGGCCGCAGGCCTTGCGCGCGCGCGCGCTCGGAGATGAGTCTGCCTGTATAGCCCGTGGCGCCGTAGATGAGGATCGTGCTCATGCCCGACTTCTGCCACCGCGTCGGCTCGTATCAAAGCACACCGAGGAACGACGCGGATTCGCACGATTGGAACGCGAGGCGTCGGGCGGCTCGGATCGCCCGGTCTCCGTCACGTTTGGGAGCGGCAAGAGGATGAAGCGGAACCTCCGGTCGACGGCATCGCGGGGCGGCAGGGCCGCGATCCGGCACGGCGCCTGTGCCGTCCTCCTCGCCATGGCTGCGCCGGCCTGGGCCGCAGACCGGACCGTGACGCTGAAGGCTCAGCCGGAGGCTAAGGCCGACATCGTGGTGATGCCGCAGATCGATGCGCCGGTGGACGAGGCGGAGCGGCGGATCAATACCGCGCTGAAGCGGCTCGACGGCAATGTCCGCAAGGCTGCGAAGCAATGTACGCTCGGAGACGGGAAGCCCGGGGACTGGGGTCGGAGCGTCGAAACCTCGATGCGCGGCCCCAGTTTCGTGAGTTTCGTTATTCACGACGATTCGTTCTGCGGCGGCGCACATCCGAACAGCAGCACGATGTCGATCGTCTACGATCTGACCACCGGCGCGCCGGTCGATTGGACCAAGCTGCTTCCGCCCTCCCTGACTGGAACGGTCGCGCTCGCGGAGGGAATGGACGGGACCAAGATGGTCACGCTGGCCTCCAAGAGGCTGCACAGACTCTACCTCGAACGATACCGCCCGAAGACCGGCGATTCGAAGCAGGACGACGCGGACGACAAGGAGTGCCGCGAGGCCGTGACGGAGACGTTCTCCGGCGATCCGCCGGCCATGATGGCTTGGCTCGACGCCAAGGAGGGCGGTCTGGCGGTGCAGTTCGATCTGGCGCACGTCGTCCAGGCCTGTGCCGATACGGTGGTGATCCCAACCGCCATCCTGCGCCGGGAGGGCGCCAAACCCGTCCTCGTCGACGCCCTCGACGCGGCCCACGCCGCAAGCCGGTGACGCGTGGCTTGGCGCTCAGCCTCGGCTGGGCGCCGGGAGGGGGCGCCGTGCCGCGAGCGCATCGGATCACCCGCACACCGAACGGCGTGCCCTCCAGACCGCTTAAAAGGTGGCCATACAGCTCGTCCCTGCTGAACCGGCAGTCGATGTCGGGGATCGCGACGAACCGGTCGAGTTCCTGAAGCATCAGATCGGCGAAGATGCCTGCGCCGAGCTGGGTTTCGGCAGCGTCGAGCAGGCCGTGATTCGCCAGGAAGCCGCCGCCGAGCCAGATGAGGCCGTCCCGGTACTGGATCAGCGCGACGTAGATGCCGAAGCCGAGCATCGCCGCGTCGCGCCAGCCCGTCTCGGCGAGGTAAGCCTTCACCATCACGTCGGTCGAATAGGTCTCGTGCTCTCCGTCGCGCTTCGCGAGATAGTCGCGGAACACGTCGTGGGATTCCGGATCGAGACGGAGCAGGGCCTCCATCGCTGGGGCGAGGGCGCCCTGATCCGCCTTCGGCCCCCAGATCTGGCGAAACAGCCGCATGGCCTCGACGGCGGCGGGCTGGACTTCGAGATAGGTGGTCAGGAGCGCGCGCAGGGCCGAGGCGACCGGGATCCGCTCGCTGGCCACGCGCGCGAAGAACGCCGTCTCGGTCATCTTGCGGCCGGCGACCACGAAGGACAGTTCCAGGTACTCGCCCTGCATGAGGTTGACCAGACGCGTGCGGATCTCCTGCGTCAGCTGTTCCAGCGCGGCGGCGATGTCGGCCTGCGAAAAGCTCGCGACGGGCACCACGGGCCGGCGACTCGTCTTGGACAGGAACCGTTGGACCGCCATCCCGCTCGGGCCCGTCAAGCCCCCGGCCTGGAAGCCGTCCTCGTCTTCCGAGATCACGCGGTTGGCCGCGGTGCTCGCACACCAGGCGCGTGGGATGGTGACCGTATCGGGAAACGCACTGATCACGACGTGATCCGCACGCGTCACGTCGGCGATCTCGAGGACGAGTTTTTTTCCGTCGAAACGCTGAAAGCTGAAGACAGGCGAGAGGGTGCCATCCAGAGCGACGCGCTGAAATTCGGTCCGCGTGTCCCAGGAATAACCAAACCGGATCCAGAACGCCGTCTCATCCGGCTCCCAGACGATCTGGCTGATCTTGAGATGGCGCTCCGATGCGATGCCGGCGGCGATGCGTTGAAGGGGGACGGTCGTCCAGACATCCAGGGCCTGCTCAACGCGCCCGGCCCCGTTGGCATCCCGATGCGCGGCCGGCGTGTTGGCCGAGCCCTCGCGGATGACGGGTAATCCGCGAGACAGCGTCGCCAGATACCGGCGGCCGGGACTGAGCCACCACGGTTTCGTTTCGTCCGTGAGCGGCTCGTAGCGCACGGTCCAATCGGAACGATCCAGATGGAAAACTCCGTAGTGCAGCCCCGTGGGATGGCAATCGAAGCCGATGAACGAGAGCCGTCCGGCAGGGTCCTCGAACAGGTCGCTGCAGATCGACAGGTAGAGCGGGTCGTTGTCCGTGGGCGGGTAGACGTATCCCATGACCAGTCGCGCGACCGAATGGTCCTCCGACCATCGCAGGCCCTCGCCTTCCGCGACCATCTGCAGGTCCTGCACCCGCAGAAGCTGAAGGTGAAAGACATAATGCTGGCCGTCGGGCTGGCGAGCACGTTGATAGAGCGCGATCAGCTCCGTGTCGGCCGTCACGAACAGGCGATAGAGTGAAGTCGACTTGACGGAAAGTTTTCTCCGCAGGATCTCCCTGTTCGCGCGCCAGTCGATCAGGGCGAGTTCTCCTCCCTCCGAGAAGCAGGCGAGGCGATCGTCGCCGAAGCACACCGCTGAAACGATCTTGCCGTCCCGGAACGGCCGGAACAGGCGCCATGTACCCTGGTCCTCGACGGCGGCCACGGTCTTGAAGTGGCGCTCCGTTCCGGTGATCTCCACACGCGGCATGCTGGCTCCCTGCAACGGCGTTTCGATCCGCGATCCCGGCGGCGGGCAGGGCGACGATTTGAAGTCGATCCGGCAAGCGCGTGTCTTCGGGCAGATCGCGATTGTTTGCCCGTTCAGGCCACCAGCGGAGCAGTTTGTCTTAGCTTCGGCGTCGCCCGGCGGTTAGGTTTCGCGGTGACCTAGGGCATCGCCGTGTGGCGCTGGGCGCCATCCGGATATCCGCGGCGGGTCTGGCCGGTTGCTGCGGACGATGTAGCCTGGGGCGGGGATCGCTGAGGCGAAGCGCGATCCCGCAAGGGGCATCATGTCCGAATCCGGCAATCCCGACCCATTCGCAGCGTTCGCCGACGCGGTCACCGATCTATCGCCCCTGCGGCGGGCGGTCGTGGCCGCCTGCCGGCGTCCTGAGCCCGATTGCATCGCGCCGCTCCTCGAACAGGCGCGCTTGCCCGCCGAGGCCGCCGCGCGCGTCGTCGCCACGGCCCGCCGCCGCGTTGAGTCCCTGCGCCGCCGTGGCCGCCGCGGCGGCGTCGAGGCCCTGATCCACGAATATGCCCTGTCGAGCGAGGAGGGTGTCGCGCTGATGTGCCTCGCCGAGGCGCTGCTGCGTATCCCCGATGCCGCCACCCGCGACGCGCTGATCCGTGACAAGATCGCGCCGGGCGATTGGGCGGCCCATCTCGGCCACAGCCCGTCGCCCTTCGTCAACGCGGCGACCTGGGGCTTACTGGTCACCGGTCGCTTGGTCGCCACCCGGGACGAGGCCGGCCTGTCCGCCGCGCTGACCCGCCTGATCGCCCGCGGCGGAGAGCCGTTGATCCGCGGGGGCGTCGATCTCGCGGTGCGGATGATGGGCGAGCAGTTCGTCACCGGCCGGTCGATCGCCGAGGCCCTGCGCAACGCCGCCACGCTGGAGGCGAAGGGCTTCACCTACTCGTACGATATGCTGGGCGAGGCCGCCGTCACCGCCGCGGATGCGACGCGGTATCTCGACGCCTACGAGGACGCGATCCGGGCGATCGGGGCGGCCTCCGATGGGCGCGGCGTGCTGCGCGGGCCGGGGATCTCGATCAAGCTGTCGGCGCTCCATCCGCGCTATGTCCGTTCACAGCGCGGGCGCGTCCTGGCCGAGCTGGTGCCGCGCGTCCAGGGCTTGGCGCGCCTCGCCAGGGGCTTCGACATCGGCCTCAACATCGACGCCGAGGAAGCCGACCGGCTCGATCTGTCGCTGGACATCCTGGAACGGCTCGCCTTGGACCCGGAACTCGCGGGCTGGGACGGGCTGGGCTTCGTGGTCCAGGCCTACGGCAGGCGCTGCCCCTTCGTGATCGACGTGCTGATCGATCTCGCCCGGCGCAGCCGGCGGCGCCTGATGGTGCGGCTGGTCAAGGGTGCCTACTGGGACAGCGAGATCAAGCGCGCTCAGGTCGATGGGCTCGCCGACTTTCCGGTCTTCACCCGCAAGGTCCACACCGACGTGTCGTATCTCGCCTGCGCACGTCGGCTGCTGGATGTGCCGGATGCGGTGTTCCCGCAATTCGCGACCCACAACGCGCAGACGCTCTCCGCCATCGTGGAGATGGCGGGGCCCGACTTCCGGCTCGGGCAGTACGAGTTCCAGTGCCTCCACGGGATGGGCGAGCCGCTCTACGAAGACGTGGTGTCGGGCGTGAATCTGCGGCGCCCGTGCCGGATCTATGCGCCCGTGGGGACGCACGAGACGCTGCTGGCCTATCTGGTGCGCCGGCTTCTCGAGAACGGAGCGAACACCTCGTTCGTCAATCGCGTCGCTGATGAGTCGGTGCCGGTCGAGACCCTGGTGGCCGATCCGGTGGCCGTGGTGCAGGCCATGCCGGTGCCCGGTGCGCAGCACGCGCAGATCGCGCCGCCCCGCGATCTCTTCCGACCCAGACGGGCGAACGCCGCCGGTCTCGATCTCGCCGATGAGGCGGTGCTCGCCCATCTGGCGGACGGGCTGACGGAAAGCGGCCGGACGGCGTGGCGGGCCATGCCGCAGGGGGCCGGTACTGCCGAGACACCCGTACGCAACCCGGCCGATCATCAGGACGTGGTCGGCTTCTACCGAGCGGCAACGGCCGCCGACATCGATCGGGCCCTGGCGCAGGCGGACGTGGCCGCCCCGCGCTGGGCCGCGACGCCCACAGCCGAGCGGGCCGTCATCCTGCGCCGTGCTGCCGACGCCTTCGAGGCGCGGATGCCGGCGCTGCTCGGTCTCATCATGCGCGAGGCGGGCAAGTCCGCCGGCAACGCGGTCGCGGAGATCCGCGAGGCCGTCGACTTCCTGCGCTATTATACGGCCGAGGCGGAACGGACGCTCCATCGTGGCCATGAACCGCTCGGGCCCGTGGCCAGCATCGCACCCTGGAATTTCCCGCTGGCGATCTTCGTCGGGCAGGTGGCCGCCGCCCTGGCGGCGGGCAACACGGTCCTGGCCAAGCCCGCCGAGGAGACGCCGCTCACCGCCGCGGAGGCGGTGCGGATGCTGCACGATGCGGGCATTCCGCAGGACGTGCTGCAGATCCTGCCGGGGGACGGCGCGGTCGCCGCCGCTCTGGTCGCGGATGCGCGGGTCCAGGGCGTGATGTTCACGGGCTCGACGGCGGTCGCCAAGTCGATTCAGCGTTGCCTGGCCGAGCGGTTGAACCGTTACGGCGAGCCCGTGCCCTTCATCGCCGAGACCGGCGGCCAGAACGCCCTGGTGGTGGATTCCTCGGCCCTGGCCGAGCAGGTGGTCGCGGACGTGATCGCCTCCGCCTTCGACTCGGCGGGCCAACGCTGCTCGGCCCTGCGGATCCTGTGCCTGCAGGAGGAGATCGCCGACCGGATTCTGGGCATGCTGAAGGGCGCGATGCGCGAGCTGGCGGTGGGCGACCCGCGCCGCCTTTCCTCGGATGTCGGTCCGGTCATCACCCCCGAAGCGGCCGAGGGGATTGGCCGACACGTCGCGGCGATGCAGGCCCGGGGATTTGCCGTCGACCAGCTCGACCTGTCGCCCGAAACCACCAGCGGGACCTTCGTGCCGCCGACCCTGATCGAGATCGGCCGCGTGGCGGATGTCGAGCGCGAGGTCTTCGGGCCGGTGCTGCACGTGCTGCGCTACAGGCGGGCGGACCTCGACGATCTGCTGGGCGCGATCGAGGCCACCGGCTACGGCCTGACCTTCGGCCTGCACAGCCGCATCGACCGGACGATCGCCCGGGCCCTCGGCCGCGTCCGGGCCGGCAACCGGTATGTGAATCGCAACATCATCGGCGCCGTGGTCGGCGTGCAGCCTTTCGGCGGGTCAGGCCTCTCGGGTACGGGCCCGAAGGCGGGCGGCCCGCTTTACCTCGACCGGCTGGTCCGGCGAGCGCCCGAGGGGGCGTACGATCGGTTCGTGGCTGATGCCTTTCCGGTACCGACCTACCGCGCTTGGCTGATCGCGACGGGGCATGGCCCGCTGGCGGATCGCTTGGCCACATTATGCTATCCGGCCCAGAGGGAGATCGAACTGGTGGGACCGGTCGGCGAGCGCAATCTCTACGCCCTTCGACCGCGCGGGCGCGTCGCTGCGATCGCCGAGACGGGACCGGGGCTTCTGATTCAGATTGGGATGATTCTGGCCTGCGGCAACCACGTCGTCGTGGTGCGCGGCGAGCGGCACGGGGCCCTCCTGCAGGACCTGCCGTCCGACGTGGCGGCGCGGGTCGCGCATGCACCGGATCTCGACGCCGCTGGCGATATCCGGGCGGTCCTGTTCGAGGGCGACGCAGTCGGCTTGGCGGCCATCAACATGGCGGTTGCGGCCCGAGACGGCGCGATCCTATCGGTCCAGGCCCGCACTTCGGGCGCGCTGGCGGACGGCGATCTTTACGGTTTGGCCGGACTCGTCGAGGAGGTGTCGACCGCGATCAATACGGCCGCCGCCGGTGGCAATGCCAGCCTGATGGGCGTCGGCTGAGGGCGCGCGCTCACGCCCTCAAGCGTCTGGGATCGATCCAACCGCTCCCGCGCCGTCAGGCGGCGCGCGACCAGCGGATGTCGCCGAGGCTCTCACGGAAGGCGAAGCGGGCCAAGTGATCGGCCACGACGTTCTCCAGCCGGGTGAGGTTGACCGGGTCCGCGCTGTCGATGCGCATCACCAGCGCGTCGGGCTCGGCATCGAAGGTGCAGACGCGATCCTCGCCGAACGGCACGGTGCCGTGCTCCGGGGTCGCCTCGACCTTGAACTTGTGGCTCCAGTGCCGGCAGAGCTGCTGAAGGTAGCGGCTCGCTTCCGCGGTCTGCACGCGGGCCAGTGAGGTAGGCATTCCGTCGATCTCCTAAAGGACGTGATCCAGCCTGTCGTTGACGGTTCGTCGCTCGATCTCGCACGTGCGAGATAGGAAGGCTCCAGAGCAATTGCCATGCCGGGCTACTACCGACACGCCTGCGCCGTCATCTGAGAAGGTCTGGCCACCGCGTTAGCAGACGCTTAACGCGGTAGTCGGCCGCCGCGGATGGTGGCGGGCCGTGTCTGTCCTGCACCGGCCTCAGCGCCGAATTATGGCGCGCCGCACAATTTTTCATGACTTGGATTCGGGCGCTTGAGCGCGTTCGGGGGCGACATCCGCCAGGATCTTGCCGGGGTTCAGCATGTGCCCGGGATCGAGGGCATCCTTGAGCCGCCGCATCAGGTCGAGACCGGCCGGATCGCCGTAATGCGCGAGTTCCTCGCGCTTGATCAGGCCGACCCCATGCTCGGCCGCGATGGAGCCGCCGAGATCGTCGACGATGTCGTGGACGATCCTGTTGAACCGGCCCCATTGCGCCAGAAAGTCCGCCGCCGGCATGCCGGGGGGCTGCGACAGGTTGAAGTGGATGTTGCCGTCTCCGAAATGGCCGAAGCCGCAGGGGCGCAGGCCCGGCATCTCGGCGACGCAGGCCGCGCCGGCCCGCGCGAGAAAATGCGGCAGGCGCGAGAGGGGAACCGACACGTCGTGCTTGATCGAGGCGCCTTCGCGGGTCTGCGCCTCGGGAACTCCCTCGCGCAGCCGCCAGAGGGCGCCGTTCTGCGCGCCGCTGGCGCCGATCACCGCATCTGCGACCGTCCCGGCCTCCAACGCATCGCCCAGAGCGGCTTCCAGCGAGCCCTGCATGTCGGCGTCCGGCCGAGCCGAGGCGGCCTCGATCAGCGCGTAGGCACCGTGCGCGCCGGCCAGCGGCGGGACCGTGCCCGGGACATGCCGCAGGACGATCTCCAGCGCGAAGGGCGGAAGGTACTCGAAGGCCGTCAGATCCCGGTCGAGCCGGGTCCGCAGCGTCACGAACAGGTCGAGGGCCGCCTGTGCCGAGTCCAAGCCCACGAAGGCGACGCTGGTGCTGCGCGGCTTCGGGAACAGCTTCAGCACCGCCGCGGTGACGATGCCGAGCGTACCCTCCGAGCCGATGAAGAGCTGCTTGAGGTCGTAGCCGGCATTGTCCTTGCGCAGCGCCCGGAGACCGTTCCACACCCGCCCGTCGGCCAGGACGACCTCGAGCCCGAGGACGAGATCGCGGGCATTGCCGTAAGCCAGCACCGCGATGCCGCCCGCATTGGTGCTGATCCCGCCGCCGATCCGGGCCGAGCCCCGCGACGCGTAGGAGAGCGGGAACAGCATGCCGGCCGCGTCGGCGGCCTCCTGAACCTCCTGAAGGATCATCCCGGCCTCCACCGTGATGGTGGC
Organism: Methylobacterium sp. GC_Met_2; assembly: GCF_026540795.1. Lineage (NCBI taxonomy): Bacteria > Pseudomonadati > Pseudomonadota > Alphaproteobacteria > Hyphomicrobiales > Methylobacteriaceae > Methylobacterium > Methylobacterium sp. GC_Met_2. Next base: position 14,594 of record NZ_JALNUM010000027.1, on the reverse strand, counting down.
GTCCACCGGGTCCACGGCGCGCAGCCGCGTCATCCGCTCCAGCGACAGGACCACCCCGCCCTGCGGGACGCCCGCCCCGGTGAGCCCGGTATTGCCGCCGAGCGGCACCACCGGAAGGCCGGCCTGCGTGCAGGCGCGGACGGCGAACGCCACCTCATCGGTGGAGCCCGGCCGCAGCACCGCCACGGCCGAGCCGGTGAACAGCTTCCGGGTCTCGATCAGATAGGGGGCGAGATCCGCCGGCTCGGTCAGCACGTGTCGCGCGCCGAGGCCGTCGCGGAGCGCGGCGAGCAGGGTATCGGGGTTGGACGCCATGGGTGTCATCGCGAAGATTTTTTTAGACGAGGGCGCGCCCTCGGCAAGCGGCCGTCTGGCGCGCGGCGGGAGGCACCTTACAACGGTCGCGTCGATCGCGGGCAGGGTTTGCCCGATCCCGGACGTTCCACCGCAGAGGCAGAGATGCTCTCCGTCATCCAGAACCCGCCCCGCATCGCGCTCCCGATCGTCGGCAGCAGCGATCTGTTCCCCGTCCGCCGCGTCTACTGCGTCGGCCGCAACTACGCCGCCCATGCACGGGAGATGGGGGCCGATCCGGATCGCGAGCCGCCATTCTTCTTCATGAAGCCCGCCGACGCGCTTCAGATCGTGGGTTCCGAACCGACGCCGCACCCCTATCCGTCCAAGACCAGCAACTACCATTTCGAGGTCGAACTGGTGGCCGCGCTCGCCGGCGGCGGCACCGATCTTCCCGTCGAGAACGCTCTCGATCACGTCTACGGCTACGCGATCGGTCTCGACATGACCCGACGCGACGTTCAGGACGAGGCCAAGCGGCTGTCGCGGCCCTGGGACACCGCCAAGGCGGCGGACGGATCGGGCCCGATCGGCGCCCTGCATCCGGTCTCGCTGGTCGGCCATCCGGCGCGCGGAGCCATCACGTTGGCGGTGGATGGGCAGACGCGCCAGACGGGCGACCTCGGCGATATGATCTGGTCGGTGGCCGAGCAGATCGCCTACCTGTCGGGCTACTTCGCGCTGCAGCCGGGGGACCTGATCTTCACCGGCACGCCGTCGGGCGTCGGTCCGGTCGAGCGCGGTCAGCGCATGGTGGCCTCGGTCGCCGGCCTCGGCGCGATCACCCTCGACGTCATCTGATCCGGCAGCCGCGGACCGTCATGCTCCTCGATCGTTGGCTGCTGCGGCGCCTGTTTCACCTCGGGGCGTTCGCCTCGCGGGGCATGACGCTCGGCGTCCGCGGAATCGCCATCGATCCGCAGGGCCGCGTGGCTCTGGTGCGCCACACCTATGTCAGTGGATGGCACTTGCCGGGCGGTGGCGTCGAACGCGGGGAGAGTGCGGCCGAGGCGATGATCCGCGAATTCCGCGAGGAATCGGAAATCGTCCCGGATGCGCCGCCCCGCCTCGTCGGCCTGTACCGGAACGCCGCCGCCGAGCCGCGCGATCACGTGGCCCTGTTCGTCCTGTCGGCCTTCACGGTGCTGCGGCCGAAGGCACCCGACCGGGAGATCGCCGCCTGCGCGTTCTTCCCGACCGATGCGCTGCCAGAGGGGACGACCCGCGGCACCCGCGCCCGCCTCGACGAGGTGCGGCGCGGCCTCCCTGCGGACCCGCATTGGTGAATCGTCGTGAGCGGGCAAAGAGACGCTTGCGTCGCCCGTCGGAATGGTGTTTAGAAAGCGCCGTCGGGGCCGCCGGCACGAAAGTCCAGGCGGCGCGGCACTAGTGAGCGGGTGTAGCTCAGGGGTAGAGCACAACCTTGCCAAGGTTGGGGTCGAGGGTTCGAATCCCTTCGCCCGCTCCAATTCACTCGGACAGATCAGAACGCGATTACAGCGCGTTAGCAGAGGCCACCTTCGGGTGGCCTTTTGCGTTCCTGGCCCCCTGGTCCCGTTATTGGTCCCGAAACGTGCGAAAACCCCGCCCGGGAGACCCCCGGCAGGGTGGAAGGCGATCGCAGGCCCCGATTGAAACGGGACCGGCCATTCGGTTGCAGGCCGACGCTCTCACGCGCCGTGGACAGTCCCAAGCCAGGAATTTCCGACCTCGTGTGCGCTGTCGCACATAGACGGTTTTTAGCCGATCGAGGGATTTCAGCGCCGGCCACCCGGATTCCCGCGGGCGGCTAAATCCTGCGTCAGGGGGCGAGCCGGCCGAGATACTTCGCGTCCTCCGGATCCGGCGGCGCGAGGATCTCGGGTTGGGCTTCCAGCAGCGGCCCGACCGCGGCCGCGATCTCCCGCTTGTCGAGGAGACGGTAGGCCCCGTCGCGCAGCAGGATGACGGCCGGGGCGGGCTTGAGCTTCTTGGCCCCCTTCTCGGGCGTCAGGTACACGCCGTCGTACCCGGGGGGGCCGGGCTTGAACCACACCACGAGGGCGTCCGGCGTCTGCTGCCTGAACCAATCCGACGTTGCGATCCAGGCCGCGCAGGCCTCCTTGGCCACGCGCTTCCGGTTCACGTTCGACAGCTGGGACGCCAGGAACAGCGCGTGCCCGGCGAGCTCGCCGACCGGCAGGGGCGTGAACACGATCTCGCCGGGGGGCGCGTCGACCCGGGTGAAGGTCTCGATGACGGGTTCGGGTTTGACGTCGGACATGCCCGCATGATGCGGGCGAGCCGTTAACCGCCCGTCAGCCGGCGGAGCGGCCGGCCTCGCGGGCCCGGCGCTCCGGACCGAGCTTCCTTGCCAGGTCCGCCGGCCGCTGCGCCCGCACGAAGCCGCGGCTGACCTGCCCCGAGATCTCGGCCATCTCCGTCAGGGCATCGCCGAGCGCCCTCCTCAGGGCGTCCCTCGCGTCGCCGTCGGCGGCCTCCATGTACGCCCGCTCCATTTCGTCCACGAGCACCTCCATTGATTCGCACATGAGAACGAATGGAGAACAAATTGGTGCGGGAGTCGATCCCTGGACGCGACGTTTCGGCCCTCGGTCAGACGAACCAGCTGACCACCAGGGCGACCGCGATGCCGAGGCCGACCTGCAGAACGGTGGAACGCAGGCGGTCGATCGCTGCGGTCAGATTGGCGGCATCCAGGTTGGGGACGGGATCCGCGGGAGCCTGAGGCGGCGGCCCCTGTTCCGGCACCCCATCATCCTCGTCGACCTTCGGCTGCGGCGCGTCGCTCCAGCTGAGATGGCGGACGGTGCCGCGGGCCACCTCTGGGCTCTCGCTCGCGTTGTCCGCATGGGGAGCCAGATACCAAGTGACGCCGTAGCCGGGCGGCGTGTGCTCGTCGCCCTTCGTGATCCAGAGATCGAGCTTCACGCCGAGGTGGAACGACGGCATCTCGCCAGCGCGGTAGGCCGCGAGCATCGCGGCCATGTCCATCTCGGGGATCCAGCACTCCAGGAACCAGGCGTCCTCGCTCTTGAACTCCCGGTCACCGGCGATGAAGCCGAGCACGCCGGTGAACGGGGTGTAGCCGTTGCCGTCCTCCTGGGGGATGGCGGGCCGGATCGTCACGGGCAGGACCCGGCACGTGTCGCCCCATCCCGCGAGCCGGACGGTGTCCCTCCGGATCGCGGCCATCCCGGACAGCTGGGGTGTCCGGCTGATGGTCCCGTAGTCCGTGGAGACGGCCTGACCCATCTTGAGGTTCGAGACCTCGACCCAGAGGGTCCGATAGGGGTCGTGGTGCCACTCTCCCTCGACCTCCGGGATCGCCATCGTCCCGTCCGTGACGATCGATTTCAGCCGCGCGCGTTTGTCCTGTCTCGCCATGTGCCCCCCCGAGGTTGAGGCACTCTCGCGGGCTGGCGACGCCCCGTCCAGGGCTCCCGTCCTTAGGCCTGCCTGCGTCCCACGCGGCGCCGGTCGTTGCGGGCCTCGCGCTCCACGGCGTGCCCGATCCACAGGGCGAGCGCGTCCCGGATCCGGGACTCCCGCGCGGCCGGGCCGTCCCCGGGATCCGCGGCGATGATGCGCTCGACGGTCCTCGTGGCGCCGCGGGCGAGCTCGTCGATCGTGGACTGCCTCACCACAGGTCTCGCACGTAGCCGAACTCGACCCGCTCGACCCGCTCGACCCGCTCGACGTCACCCTCGCCGATGAAGGTCTTCGATCCGACCGGACTGAACGTCATTCCGGCCACGATGTCCCCGGCGTTGAGGCCCTCCGGCGGGGTGTACGAGCCCGCGTCGATGGCGGCCTGCACGCGCTTCCTCAGGTACTCCGCGAGCGGGCAGGTCGGCTCGACCTTGAAGACGGGGTCGGCAGAGAGCTTCAAGTCGGCGAGCGCGACGGACCAGGACCCATCCTTCGAACCCTCGTTACCGGTGACCGTCGCCTGCAGGGTTCGGCAGGTCACCACCCCGCGCAGCGACTGGAGAGCCACGCGGTTGAGGTGCATCCTGTCCGTGGACAAGGCGAATGTACCGTCGCCGTTGGGGGTAAGTGTCGCCTTCGTCATGCCCGCCTCCGTGCCTTGGCCTCGGAGGCCCGGCGCGTCTTGCGGTTGGGGCCGGCGTCGTCGGGCCGGCGGAAGGCCAGCGACGCGACGAACGGGCTCATCTCCCGGCAGGTCACATCGAACTCGGCCGCGAGCTCGGTGGATCGTGCCATGCGCTCGACCACCTCGCGCACGCCCATGCGCCTCAAGGGGATCCGGCGACCGGCGATGTGGATGCTCTCGCTCATGCCCGTAGCCCCTGCAGCTGCCTCTCAATGCCGAGGCGGACGGCGATGGCGTGGCGAACCTGGCGGACGAATTCCTCGGAGGGGTCCTCGCGGAAATCGTTCGGGGTGCAGTGCCAGGCGCAGTAGACGATCACGGCGTCGCCCTGCGTCACCCTCGAGCCGTTGACGGTGACGACGTCGCCTTAGGTCCCGATCCGGATCTCTTCGCTGTCCGAGGGGAGGCCGATCGCTTCGAGGGCTTCCCTCGCGATCGGCCCGTTGATGGAGGCAACCCATAGGGACGACATCTCTCCCGGCATGACCACGGCCATCCGGGGTGGCGTCATGCGGAAGGGCGTCTCGGTGTAGATGCGCATGGTCAGGCATCCCGTCCGTTCACATGAGCCTGAAGGCGGCGCAGCCCGGTGCTCATCCAGCGACCAGCGTCGAGCATCCCGAGAGCGAAGGCCGCGCCCATGGTCGCTCCCTGCTGAGCCGCATGCGCAGCCGCAGGATCTCCCTCCCGCCATGTCCGGCGTGAGATCAGCGCCTCCAGCGTACCGGCCGAGGTGTCGCAGTCGGCTTGGGCCGCCAAGCGCCTGGCCGTCCGCGGGATGGCGTGTGCCGACAGGCCTGAACGCCGGAGCTGTCGGCGGATGCCACGCTCAGACTTGGTCATGCCGGCCTCCGTGCCTTGGCCTCGGCCGCCCGGCGCTGCTCGGCGAGCAGGCCGTCGAGGCTGTCCCGGAGCGCCCGGACGAGCGTCATCCCATCGATGTCGTCGGGGTCCGTGCAGGCCTCGGCCTCGCGCAGGGCGGCCCGCACCGCGGCGATGTCGTCCTCAATCGCGACGTGGCGCTTGGGCGCCTCGCCACCCAGCTCCTTGACCTGCGCCATCCCATTTCCCCCATCGAATCCGTGCAGAACAGCAGTCTGCCACGCCCCGAAGATTTCCACTGGACGGCGTCCAAAAATTCGCGCAGCCGGCTGAGTCGCAGGGGGTTCCTTGCATGCCGATCGGGTAGGCTTCGGCCATGAGCATCTTCGAACTCGGCGAGTCCCTCGCCACCGCCCGCCGCCATCGCCGCCTCTCGCAGCGGGCCCTCGCGGCCAAGGCCGACGTAAGCGTCGAGTGGGTGTCCCGCTTCGAGCGCGGTGACAGCATGGAGCCATCGATGCACCGCGTGTTGCGATGCCTCCATGTGCTTGGGCTGGACCTGCGGCTGTCGACGTACAACCAGGGCCGGCCCAGCCTCGACGACCTCATCGCGCAGGACGAGGAGGCCGATAGCAGCCCGGTGCTGAAGGCGGCGCTAGGGCTTGGTTAACCTTAGGAACCCCACTCGGTCCGCAACGGCTGCACATCCCTTGCACCCTGAGCCGGCTTGGCGCACATAGGGGTCACACCGGAGTTCTCGCCATGACCTTCCCTCGCTCGAAACGGATGCATCGCCCCGCCGCCTGAGCCCTGCTCGGCGCGCCCCGCGTGCACTCCCGTTCCAGCGAGATCCCCATGACCGACGACGCCTCTCGGGCGCGCGCCGCTGCCGTCCAGGCCGCCCGTGCCACGCTCCTCGACTCCACCGCCCTGACGGGGCCCCGCCAGCCCGAGGCTCCCATCGGGTCGCGTGCGAAGGCGTTCGGCGGCGAGCACGTGCGGTACGACGCCCGCGTCGACGCCGGCCTGGCTCTCGCCCGGTTCCTCGGCGAGGAGCCCCGGCTCCCGGCCGCGCTAGTCCGGCAGCTCGGGCAGACCCGGCGGGACGTCAGCATCGCCTCCCTGCAGAAGGCGGAGGCGGCGCTGCGCGGGCACGCCAACGCGGAGACCACCTCGGACGCGAGCCGGAACGCCGCGGCGCTGCTGGCGGATGACCTGCTTTTCGCACAGGCGGCGCTGGGGTCCGCCAAGGCGGCGGCGTGCTGCAGCTCGATCTGCTTGCGCCTGGCGCTGGCGTCGGCCTCCAACGGGCATCACGCCGCCGCTTGGCTCGCCCTGCGGAACGCCCTTCGATACTGCAGCGACGCCACGGAGGAGCTGGACGAGGCGGGGTACGTTTCCGAGGACCAGGCCAGCAGCCTGGCGCCGTACGACAACCACGTGGCCCGATTCGCCGAGACGCTCGCGATCATCGCGGCGGCGCACCGGCAGATCGGCGTCGAGGAGGACCTCGCCCGCGGTGGCGCCGGCGGCACCGCCAAGGACTGGGTCGACGCGCAGGCGGACGGCCTCGCCGCGCTGGCGCAGCTGGACTGGCCCCTCGGCGACGGAGGCTGGAGGGACCGGGCGGCGCGCGCCACCCCGACGCTCGTCGTCCTAGCCAAGGGGGCCTTGGACCACCTACCCGGTTCCGAGACCACGGGCTCATCGCGGACGTCGCGGGGGTCCACGCCGCGCGCGGAGTTCAACACGCTCGCCGGGGAGGCCCTGCCGCTCGTCCATGGCGTCGACGTCGTGGCCGTCGGCAAGCTGCTCGACGCGCGGTTCCCGTGGTTCACGGACCTCACCGCGCTGCTGCTGCGGGACCTCGCCAACGGGGGTGTAGCCCGGCTGCGGAACACTCTCGCGGTGTCGCCGCCGGGCAGTGGGAAGACGAGCTACCTGCAGGCGTTCTGCGAGGCGGCCGGGATCCCGTGCGTCCTCTACAACGCCGCCGGCGTCGCCGACGCCGCGTTCGGAGGAACCTCGCGCCAGTGGAGCACGGGGCGCGCAAGCGTCCCGTTGCAGACGATCCAGCGGCTCCGCGTCGCCAACCCCGTAATCATCATCGACGAGATCGAGAAGGCGGGTACGAGGTCGGAGAACGGGCGCCTCACGGACTCCCTGATCGCCCTGCTGGAGCCGGCAGGGAGCCGCGCCTTTCACGAGGTCTATCTGGAAACGAACGCCGATCTGAGCGGCACCCAGTTCCTGGCGACGGCCAACGGGACGGGAGGCGTCCCCGGCCCCCTCCTGGACCGCTTCCGCGTCGTGCACGTCGGCCTTCCCAGGGCCGAGGACCTCCCCGTCGCGGCGGCCAACCTCGTCGCCGAGCTCCGCGACGAGCGTGGCCTCGACGCCGGCTGGCTCCCCGACCTCGACGGCGACGAGCTGCATCTGCTGGCGCGCGTGTGGAAGGGGGGCAGCCTGCGCCCGCTCCGCCGCGCCGTGACGACGCTTCTCGACGGCCGCGAGACCCTCGCCCGTCGCCACTGACACCTCATCACTGAAGGAGACCCTCTATGTCCGACGCACGCCCGAATGCCGCCCCGGCCGCCTCCCTCGACGAGGCGATCCTCTCCCTGCGCGCGCGCCGGGAGACGAGCGACCTCCGCTTGGAGGCCGAGCTCTCAGGCCTGTCTGTACTTCACCTGGCGCGGCGGGCGCAGGCCCTCGGCCGCCTCGGGCCCTGCGACGTCGACCGCCTCGTCCAGGGCGTCGTCCGCCTCGTCGACGCCCTGCCGGGCACGCGCGGAGACAGGGCGTGAAATCCGCGCGCGGCCCCCCTCTGCCCAATCCGCATCCCAGGAGATCTTCCCATGCTCATCGACGAATTTCGCACCATCGCCGACGACGCCGTGTGCCGCCATCCGGGCCACGCCGACGTCGCCCCCACGGGCGTCAGCCCGAGCCCTCACGGCCCCCTCGTGACGTGGACGGGCGGCAGCGTGCTCCCCCGGCAGGACGACGGCAGGACAGTGGCGCCGCCCCCCGCGCAGGACGTCCTCCGCGTCCTGGCGCGCACCCTCGCCCTGCGCTGGCAGACCGGCCGCGCCGTCGTCCCGGACGACTGGGACGCCACCCTGCGGGCGCGCCACCCGAGGACGTTCGAGGACGGCGGACCGTACTCGGGTGGCGGGTGGCGTTGGCTATGGGAAGCGGGCGCGAGCCTGATCTCCGAGGCCGGCGCGACGGGATTCCGCACGACGCAGACGAAGGAAAAGTTTGCGCAAGCGCGATGGTATTACTCAATCGAAGGCAAGACTAGGAAGGCGATGCGCAATGAAGTCAACACTATAGTTGACTGCGTAGAGCACCTGTCGGCCTTCATCTGCGAGACGTGCGGAGCGCCTGGTCGGATCCGGCACGGAGGCTGGTCGAAGGCCTGCTGCGACGCCCATGCCGCCGGGAAGAAGTGACGTCTACCGCAACCTGACGCGCCGGCTCTGGTCCGTGCGCGTCGGCGGCCGGGTCGTCGGCCACGTGCCGGCGATCGTACTTGCCGACGTCGTCCTCCGGGCGTCGGAGGCGAGCCGGCAGCGGTGCCTCAGGACGGGGGCCCGCGACGTCCACGCGTGGGCGTCCGGCACGGTGGCGGAGGGGGCGCGGCCGCCCTCGGCGGTGAGGCTTCGATACCGGATCGGGTGTCCCGGATTCAGGACGAATGGACTGTGCGTCACGCGGGCTGCGCGGGCGTGGTTCGAGGCCGATGGATCGGCTTGGTGCGTGGGAGGGTGGGATGACGAGGCTCTGGATTTTCTCTGACGTGCACGACGACGCCGACGCCTGGGAGGGCCCGGCCGTGCCGGCCTGCGAAGTCGCAGTCGTGGCCGGGGACGTCGCCGACGGCCTGACGCGGAGGTCCATCCCCTGGCTCGCGGCGTGCGTCGTGCCGTTCGTCCGGACCGTCGTCTACGTGCCGGGGAATCACGATTTCTACGGGTCGCGTTGGCAGAGTGAGCTGGAGCGCGGGCGCGAGGCCGCGGCCGCCGCCGGGATCCACCTGCTGGCCGTTGGGGAGACCCTGAACGTCGAGGGCCTCCGGATCGTCGGCGCCACGATCTGGACGGACTACCTGCTTCTCGGCGAGGCGTGGCGGGCGCCCACGATGGCCTCGTGCGGGGACCGGTCCGCGGGCATGCGAGATCACAGGAAGGTCAAGGTCCGGCTGCCATCGGGCGAGACGAACGCGTTCCGTCCGAGCGCGGCCGCCGCGGAACACGTGACGCAGCTCGGTCGGATCGAGCGCGCGCTTGCGGAGCCGTGGGACGGCCCAACGGTCGTCGTCACGCATCACGCCCCGCACCCCGCGTCGCTCGGGCGGCAGGGGCCGCTGCAGGCGATCGATGCCGCGTACGCCTCGGACTGCAGCCGCGTCCTCGAAGGGGAGCACGCCCCGGATCTCTGGATCCACGGGCACATCCACCGGTCCGCCGACTACCGGATCGGTGGGACCCGCATCCTCGCGAACCCGCGCGGCCGCCGGGGCGAGAACCCCGCCTTCGACCCGTCCCTAGTCCTGGAGATCTGACATGCGTGCGCTCGCCATCCTCGCCCTGCTCGCTGGCCCGGCCGGGGCGGACCCCTACCAGCCCGCCCCGGGCCTCTATTGCCCCAAGGGGGCCGACGTCCCCGCCATCGTCGTCGGGCCCGCCCCCGGCGAGGTCGGCATCGATCTGATGGAGTGCCACGGGGCGAGGATCTCAGGCGGCCGGGTGACGGCCTCCCGGTGCTACGGCAACGGGGGCCGGCCGGTCCCCTACGAGGCGGAGCTCAGCCTCCTGCCCAGCGGCGTGCTGCTGCACTACGGCGTCCGGTACCGGCGGCGGCCGTCCGGGGGGCCGTGCCCGTAGGCCACCGAGCGCCTGGATCGGGGGGTGCTGCAGCGCGCTCCACGAGCGAGGCCGGATTTCGCTCGCGGTGTAACGCCGATCGCGCGGACTGAAACGCGCGAAAATATGCTGAGAGCGTGCCGAGACCGTGCGCAGGCGTGCCCGGGCCGGGTTGCCAATGATACCGAACCGGCCTTCGCTCCCATTTCGCTGCACCAGATTTCAGGCACGAAAAAGGGGCCCGGTCACCCGGGCCCCTCGTCACCACTCAGAGTCTGAGGGGTGTCAGTCGAACAGGTCGGGCTCCCGTGCGGCCCGCCAGTCGACGGAGACGCAGAGCTCGCGTCCGTAGTGGAGGATGCCCTCGACGTCATCTTCGGCGTCGCACGGGGCTTGCCGCCGTACTCCTCGATCCGGACGCGGAACAGGGCACGGTCGATGAGGTCCTGCCGGGGGAGGTTCGACCTGTTCAGATCCAACAGGTCGCCGCGCTCCTTCAGCCAAGCGATGAACTTGTTCGGCTTTTGCCCGAGGGCCTTGCCACCGGCCTGGAGGCTGTAGAGCTCCTCGCTCTCGGCGAACCGCTCGACGCACTCCACCGCCGGCAGGGCCCGCTGTACCTGCCGCTGCGAGGCGGTGAGCTGGCGAGAGGTGTCGATGAGCTCCTGGTCTGTGATGACGAGGCGCTCGACGAGGGCGTCCTCCCGATCCATCGGGGCCAGGAGCATCCTCCTTAGCACCCTGTTGTCGTCGAGGTCCTCGGGGATCGCGACCGGCGTCGGGGCGGGTGCCACGGCGTAGGAACCGGTCCGCCGGATCTCGGGGAGGACCTCGTTCATCGCCCACCGACGGAACCGCCATGCCGTCGCGCCCTTCACGAGGGCACGCTGGCTGCGCATCAGCAGGGTGTAGAGACCGCCCTCGGTGATGACCAGGACCTCGCCCTGGGGATGCCCTAAGAAGATCTTAGCCCTCTCGTCCTCGTCGAGCGCCTTGAGCGAGACGGACGGGTTCGAGAGGCGGGCGGCCTTGCAGACGTCGGCGCCGACGAACCAGGGCTGCCCGTCGATCTCCACGACGCGGATGTCGTGGTTGTCGAAGCGGAAGATCGAGATCGCCGGCGCGGCCGGGATGCGGACGATGGCGTTCACGCGCGCCTCCCGTCGGTGGCGAGGGGTACGGCCACGAAGGCGATGTTCGGGGGCAGTAGGCCGGCGATGTCCCGCGCGGTCTCGGGCGCACCGATGACGATGCCCCGCTCGTACTGTCTGTTCTCGGCCAGGCATTCGACCATGTCGTGCAGGTCGCTCACGACGGCGGCCCGGCAGACGTAGACGCAGGGCACGTCTTTCCCGTCGATCAGGACGTGCCAGAAGGCCCGGGCGAACGGGCGGACTTTGCTGACCTCGGCGCCCGGCAGAAATGCGCCCGGGTCCCGGCGGAAGATCGCCTCGCGCGCCTTGTCGTTCTTCCCGCCCGGCGCGTCGTCGCCGGTCACCAGGAGGAGGCGGTCACGCGCAGCGGCTTTGGCGGCCTCGATCCGGAGCTCGATCGTACCGAGGACGCTCCTGCGCAGCATCGGGAACGCCGGCTCGGCAGTGCGCTCCAGGAGGAACGACCGCGCCGCGTGGGGATCCTCGACGCTCATGGCCGCCGCGATCTCAAGGACCGAGGCCTCCTCGAAGCGCTCGGCGTACTGCGAAATTCCCTGGGCGAGGGACGCGGCGAGGCTACCGTTCGGGGCGGTCGTGGTGGTAAGGTGGGTGCACGGTTCGGTCACGGGGATGCTCCTGTGGCTGACCAGGCCTCGGCGGCGTTCGCGCGCTTCCGGGGCCATTTTTTTCGCCAGTGGATCCGGCGATGTCGGCACGAATCGAAGGTTATCACCTTCTTCTGAGAACGCGATTCGATGTGCCGTCATTGCACGTTTCGGGCGCTTTGGTGATAATGGCCTTCCATCGAATCCGGCTCGGAGTGCCTCGTCGTGTATCCCTCCCCAATGCAGCTGCGCGCCGCGCGGACCCTCGTCGGCCTGACGCAGGACGAAATTTCCCGACGCGTCGGCCTGTCCCAGAGGACCATGGTCGCCGTCGAGATGAGGAAGTCGTCCCTGAGCGCGCTCCACTCCGTGATGGGGTTTTACGCCGGCTTGGGCATCAGCTTCTCAGGCACGCCCGACTACACGGTGCAGACCGTCACCTACACGCAGGCGACGCCTCCGGACGTGCCCCCGATCCCGGACACGTAAGGGGATGTCTGGCGGGCGGTGACCTGCGCGCGGCGCGGTTCGCTGCCGCGATGAGTTTGCCTCGGTAGCGCCCGCCCCACCGTGCCAGGACGCTCTCCACGCCCTCGCTCGCCAGCGTGGCCCGCACGGCGGCCGCGGTTGGGGTGGGCCTCAGCCGACTCTCCCAATCCTCCTCGTGGACTGAGCGGACCGCGCGAATCGGTCAGGTGTAGTCAACGGGCACGGATGCGTCCCCAAGGGCGGCGCAAGCCGATCGGCATGCCCGGTAGGTCGGGACAGGGTCGGCGAGGATGCCGACTCGCAGCAGGCCTGCGAAGGTGAGTAGGAACGCCTGGTTACTGGGCATCACGCCTCGGCTCCGATCCTACCGGCGTCGATGTGCTTCACGGCCGACAGGGCCCGCTCCAGGGCCGCCGCGAGGTCGTCGGGTAGACCCCGATCGGGTTAGGAGTTCGAGCCACCAGCTCACCAAGCTGTTCGCGGATTCGATATGTCCTCACGGCATCAGGCGACGGCCGCATGCGAGCACAAATAAATTTTCGACCGCATTAGAGCCCCGTGGAGCCGTCCACGGGGCTTGTTGGCTGAATCCTCCGGTGCCTCGAAGTTAGGCCGTGGGCGAGGCTGAAATCGATGCTTTACCCCCGTGAGATCATGCACCCCGTCGGGGCGGTAGAACTACTGGTCTCGCGAAGTATATCAGCTGATCTCCAAAACACAGACCCATAGACTAAGGCTAATGTCGAGCGGATCATCGGTCCCGACACGGCGGTGTGGTGCCTGACGTGTCGATGGATACGACATGCTCAACACGGCACAGGCGCGCGACCGCGCCCTCGACTTCCACTGGCGCATCCCGGAGAACATCCTCTCGGCCGCCGGCATCCCCGACATCCCCGATCGCAGGCAGGACGTCGCCAGGCGCAGCGTCCTCGCGGCCGCGTGCATCGCGGCCGACATGGCGCCCGGCGAGGATCGCTGGGTCAGCTACTCGCGCCGCAAGGCGTTCTACGCCGGTCAATCGCGGTACATGGGCCTGCCCTACACCTACGACCGCGTGCTCGCCGCCGTGGCTGAACTCGTCGAGCTCGGGCTGATCGAGGAGGTCCGGGCCCGCCCTGGCGACCACCTCTCCACCGGGATGCAGAGCCGCCTGCGTGCGACCCCCGACCTCGTCCACGCCTTCCGCGACGCGCCCTTCGAGTACGAGACGCGTCGCTGCCGCCTCATCCTCAAGGACGAGGCCGGCGACGTCATCGGCTACGACCCGACACGTCAGACGCGACGCCTGGAGGCCGAGCTCGACCGCATCAATGCCTACCTCGGCAACGTCTCGGTCACGATGCCGACGGGCGACGGGTGGGAGCACGCCACGCGCGTTGTCCGGGCCCGCAACGACCGCAAGGAGAAGGGGACGTGGGCCAGCGTCGTCCCGACCCCGAGCCCCGAGGTTTACCGCGTGTTCGGCCGTGGCCGTTGGGACCGCCACGGCCGGCTCTACGGATGGTGGCAGAACCTCCCCAAGGGACGCCGTTGGGAGCTCCTCATCAACGGCGAGGCGGCCTTCGAGCCGGACTTCGCCACCCTCCATCCGCGGATCCTCTACGCAGCCCGTGGTCACGTCTTGCGCCACGATCCCTACGTCACGGGGACATTTCCCCGTGACGAGGGCAAGCTCGCCCTCAACGTCGCCTTGAACGCGAAGACCATGAACGCGGCAGCGGCGGCCATTATGGACAAGGACGACTGGGAGCACGGCTGGGACTACACCCGCGGCCTGCTCAAGGCCGTCGTGGCGCGGAACACCCCCATCGCCGCAGACATCGCTGCAGACCGTGGGATCCGCTGCATGGCCGTAGACAGCGCCATGGCGGTGGATGTCCTCAAGGCCTGCGAGAAGGCGTCCATCCCCTGCCTGCCCGTCCACGATAGCTTCATCGTACCGGCCTCCAAGGGCCCGTGGATGGAGGCCAAGATGGACGAAATCCTGACGGGCGTTCTCGGCGCTGTAACCCGTTCTCCCTCAACGATAATCGGGTGATTGGTTCCACATATGGGCCCCTGGCCCCCCGTTGTCCCCTTGGGCCCGGGCCTCCTGGTTCCCCGCGGGTCGTCATCCCGCCGTCGTCCCCCTGCTACCTTCTCCGTCGCTGCCGCCCGCCCCGTTCCCTGGTGTAGCTCA